>JBBQLS010000118.1:0-10937 GCA_038328115.1 Chitinophagales bacterium | reverse complement strand
CGGGCCAGTGTTTTGGTATTACCCTGTTTAATTTCATTAATCTGTTGCTGCCACATAAAACAAATTTCAATTTTCTAATTTCAAATACCAAATAAATTAAGTTTACAAGTTTGCCAAAGTTTTTGTGGCGGGTTGGTAGTACGCCAACCGGGGCAGCTCGCCGTGGGCGGTGCCCTAGCCCATTATCAGAAAATTATTCATGCTGTTTTTTATTGTTTCTTTGCAGGATGGATATATCGGTTGTTATCATTACAAAAAATGAAGCACATATAATTGCCAATACACTGCAAAGCCTGCAGGTTGTTACCAACGATATTATAATTGTTGATAGTGGCAGTACTGATGAAACAGTAGCAGTTTGTAAAAAATTCAACGCTACAGTAATTGAAACCGGTTGGGATGGTTACGGTATTAATAAGAACAAAGGTATTGATGCTGCAAAAAATGACTGGATAGTAAGCCTGGATGCGGATGAAGCCATTGATGCTGAATTGCAGCAAAGCCTTTTGCAGCTTACATTAGCCAATGATGATGAAGTATTCGACATCCGCTTTAAAAATTTCTTTTGTAATAAATGGATTCGTTTTGGCGAGTGGGGGTTCGATTGGCATATACGGCTCTTTAACCGCAAAAAAGTGCATTGGAATAATGTAGCCGTGCATGAAAACCTGATTTTTCCCGAAAATGTTATTGTTACAAAACTTAAAGGAAATATTCTGCATTACACCGTGCAAGACCGCGGGGAGTATGATGCTAAAACAGACTATTATGCCCGCATGAATGCTAAAAAATATCTCGAAGCTGGAAAAAAACCCAATTCTTTAAAACAGTATCTTTCACCGGTATTTGCTTTTATACAGCATTATATTTTCAGGCTGGGTTTTTTGGATGGCGCAGCAGGATTCATCATTGCAAAAACCACAGCACGGTATACTTTTTTAAAGTACCGGTATCTAAAAGAAATGATTAAGGCAGCAAATAACAAAACCTGAATTAACCATGACAAATTTTATTCCGATATTCCCTTTGGCTATTGTTGTTTACCCTGGCGAGCAGTTGAATCTGCATATTTTTGAACCCCGCTACAGGCAATTGGTCAACGAGTGCTTTGCTGCAAAAAAACCATTTGGCATACCATCTGTTATTGATGATAAAATAAATGAAATGGGTACGCTTGTGCAGATAAAAGAAATAAGCCAGGTTTATGAAGATGGAAAAATGGATATTAAAACTGAAGGCCTGAAGATTTTCAGGATGCTGGAACCTATTAATGAATTGCCCGATAAATTATACAGCGGGGCCATTGTAAATTACCCGGAGAATGATGAAAGGGGCAACAGGACACTGATGAACGGCATTGTAAAGGGGATTAAAGAACTGCATAAATTGCTTAAGATTGAAAAGAAATTTTCAAAACCAGATGAAGAACTTTGGAGCTATGATGTGGCGCATCATGCAGGCATGTCGCTGCAGGAAGAATATGAATTGCTGGAACTGCTGCACGAATCGCAAAGGCAGGAATATTTAAAAAGGCACCTTACAAAAGTAATTCCTGTTTTAGCCGAAATGGAAATGCTGAAAGAAAAAGTAAAACTGAACGGACATTTTAAAAACCTGAAAGGGTTGAATTAAAAATACAAGTAATTGAGGAAAAATACTGGTCATTAAGTCATTGGTCATTTTATCTAAGCGAAAATTGTTTGCTGCCAAATATTGCCAAAGACAAATGACTAAATAACCATTGACACTGACTGTAAATAACCAAGTAAACTAACCAAATGATAAAAACCATTTGCTTCGATTTTGGAAACACCCGCATGAAAGCTGCCATTTTTGAAAATGAAAATTTTTCGAAAGAGATTATTTTACCAGATGATGAAACTGCAACCATTGAAAAATTACTGGCCGATGAAAATCCGCAGAAAACAATCCTCTCTTCTGTAATTGAACACAATCCTGAAATTGAGGATGTATTAGCATCAAAAACTGCTTTTCATAAACTCTCTCATCTTACCAAAGCAAATTTTACAACCCCCGTGGGCAAGCCCGAAACAATTGGTGCCGACAGATTGGCCCTCTCTGCCGCTGCCGTTCATTTTTACCCCGCTAAAAATAACCTGGTAGTTGCTTTGGGCAGTTGTATCACTTATAATTTCATAAATCAGTACAATGAATTTATTGGCGGCAGTATTTCCCCGGGCATGGAAATGCGCTTTAAAGCCATGCAGATTTTTACCGCAAAGCTGCCTTTGGTGCAAAAAGAATGGAATTTTCCGCTGATTGGCTACGACACCAAAACAAATATGCAGAGCGGCGTAATTGCCGGAATTACCTATGAAATAGACGGTTTCATAAGCGAATATGCCCGAAAATACAGCAACTTTAACGCCGTTTTAACCGGGGGCGATACAAGCTATTTTGCTGGTCAGCTTAAAAACAGGATATTTGCCGACCCTTATTTTTTATTTAAAGGATTATATGCACTCAGTGAAACTAACAATGGCTAAATTTTTATCAGTACTTATTGTGGCTTGTAGCTTGCAAATGAGTGCATCTGCACAGGAAAATTCCCCTTATTCACGTTACGGACTGGGCGATCTTACTCCCAATCACAATGTATTTACACGGGGTATGGGAGGTATTTCTGCCGGCATAGCCGATTTTATCTCTTTCAATAATCCTAAACTGCCAAAAACTACCTATCTACCCAATAGCAATGGTATCAACTTTACAAATCCTGCTTCGCTTTCTACCGTACGAAGCACCATTTTTGATGTAGGTACTGAAATAGATTACCGCATCTTAAAAAGCAGCAACCCTGCAAAAAAATTCACCTCTGCTAATACCTATGTTTCGTATTTGCAACTGGCTTTTCCGTTAACCACAAAAAAAATGGATAAAAAGGGCATGAGCTGGGGTATGAGTCTGGGCCTGAAACCGGTTTCTAAAATAAATTATAAAATTGAAAAAAACGAAAGGCTTACCGGTATAGACAGTTTAAATACCCTGTATGAAGGCAGTGGCGGTGTTAACCAGGTAAATATAGGAACAGGGCTTAAGTATAGACATTTCAGCATTGGTGTTAACGCAGGCTATATGTTTGGAAGTAAAGATTACAGCACTAAACTTACTTTTATAAATGATACAGTCTCTTATTACAAATCCAATTCGGAAAATAAAACAACATTTGGAGGCTTTTTCATTAACGCCGGTTTACAGTACGATATTTTTATAGCAAAAGATGACAAGAATAATGTTACAAAAAATCTAAGGCTGGGCGTTTACGGAAACCTGCAGCAAAGTTTAAATGCAAATAATGACGTGGTACGGGAAACATTTTTTTACGATGCCAATGGCAACCTGTACAGGCTGGATAGTGTTTATGAGCAGAAAGATATAAAAGGGAAAATTAAATACCCGGCAATGGTGGCTGCCGGAGCAGTTTACCAAACCAAAAACTGGTTGATTGGTGCCGATTTTGAATATGGCAATTGGGCTGCTTACCGCTATTACGGCCAGTCTGATGCGGTGCAGAATAACTGGACTGTGAGGCTTGGTGGCCAGTATTATCCGGCTACCATTAATACAGCGGTTAAAAAGTATTTTAATTTTGTAAAGTACAGGGCCGGCTTTTTTTACGGACCTGATTATATTAAAGCAACTGCAAACAGGCCTGAATATGGATTTACAGTTGGTACCGGGATGCCCTTAACCACTTTAAGGCGCATAAGTTACACTGGTGAATACGTTGTGTTAAACACAGGCCTTGAATTTGCCAGCAGGGGCAATAAGCAAACCAATCTGCGTGAAAACATGGTGCGGTTCAGCATTGGTATTTCCATGAATGCCCGCTGGTTTCAAAAACCTAAGTACAATTAGTGTAAATTCAGGCATTATTTATACTTACAATAATTTTTCATGATGGCGTTGTTGAAAAGGATGATCCTGACTATGCCGCTTCCTGTGGTAAATTTCGGGGGCCACACATGGATAAAAAAAACGGGTAAAAAAGCTGCTCTCCGTTCAGCCGTACTTCTTTTTTGTATTACTATCCTCATTTCCTGTGGCAACAGCGAAAAAGAATTAAATGAATACAACAGCAAAAGTCTGGGTGTAGAAGAAATAAAGAATGCCGACATCAATTATACGCTGGGTGGCAAAGCAAAGGCCAAATTGTTATCGCCGTTGATGTTGCGGGTGCAGGATGCAAGCCCCTATGTTGAGTTTCCCAAAAAACTGCATGTAGATTTTTTTAATGAAACCGGAACTGTTGACAGCAGGCTGGATGCGCTGTACGGGAAATATTTTGAGCAGGAAAGCAAAGTATTTTTGAAAGACAGTGTAAAAGTAATTAATGTGCTGGGCGATACATTGTATTGTAATGAGCTCTGGTGGGACCGTAGCCGGAAAGGAAACGAATTTTATACAGATAAGCCAGTTCGCATTCGCCGAAAACTGCAGATTATAGATGGTATTGGTATGGATGCAAGCCAGGATTTTAAAGCATGGCATATCATTAACCCCGTAGGTGTCATCAATGTTCCCAGTTCGCAGTTTCCTTCCAATTAGCTTTCTGAAACAATTTAGTTGATGCAATTGTTAAACAATGCAGGGATGTTTCTTCCATCATAAAAAATAGTAAAATAATAAAAGGTCTAATCAGTATCTTTAATCAGCAAAATAAATGACAAAATAATATGGAATACCGTCGTTTGGGAAAATCAGGATTACAATTAAGTGTTTTGTCTTTCGGAAGCTGGGTAAGCTTCAGCAAGCAAATCAATGATAAAGTGGCCGATGAATTAATGGGCATTGCGTATGATAAGGGTATCAATTTTTTTGATAATGCCGAAGTATATGCTTTAGGTGAAAGTGAAAAAATGATGGGCCGTGTTTTAAAAAAGAAAAAATGGGACCGTAGTTCATACACCGTATCATCCAAAGCATTTTGGGGATGGCGGGGTACAAACAATAAACCCAACCAAACCGGTTGCAGCCGCAAACATTTACTGGAAGCCTGCGATGAGGCGTTACAAAGGTTGCAGGTAGATTATCTTGATCTGTATTACTGCCACAGGCCCGATAAAAAAACGCCTATTGAAGAAACCGTTTGGGCAATGAACCATTTGATACAGCAGGGAAAAATAATGTACTGGGGCACCAGCGAATGGAGTGGAGTTGAAATTATGGAAGCTCACCGTGTTGCAGATAAATTGAGATTGATTGGCCCAACCATGGAGCAGCCGCAATACAATTTATTTGAGCGTGATAAAATTGAGAAAGAGTTTTTAGAAATTTATAAGAATGTGGGCCTCGGTACAACTGTATGGAGCCCGCTGGCATCGGGGCTTTTAACCGGTAAGTACAATGATGGCATTCCCAAAGGAAGCCGCTTTGCTCTGGAAGGTTTTGACTGGTTAAAGGAAAGATGGGTGATGGATGAAAAAGTGAAGAAGGTTAAAAAACTGACTGAACTGGCAGGTAAACTTGGCGTAAGCACAGCGTCTTTAAGCATTGCCTGGTGCATTAAAACCCCCAATGTAACAACAGCTATTTTAGGTGCAACCAAAAAGACGCAGTTGCTCGATAATTTAAAAGCACTAGATGTTATGACCATCCTTACGCCTGATGTGATGGAGAAGATTGAAACAATTATGAAAACAAAACCAGTTTTACCCGAATTTTAGGCCCACCCAACCCTCCCGAAGGGAGGGCTTAAGAAGAGAATAATATTTGAACAATTTTTTATGACCACTACACTGAAAGTCTTAATTGAAAATAATACTGCTGCAAAGCCCCTCTTACGGAGGGGTTTGGGGAGGCCTGTTGTGTATGGTATTCCCAATTGCGATACTACAAAAAAAGCATTGGCACTGCTGAAAAAACATAAGAGTGATTTTTCTTTTCACGATTACAAGCAACTGGGCATAACGCAACAAAAGCTGGAAGCATGGTGTAAAAAAGCTGGTTGGGAAATTGTACTTAACAAACGCAGCACTACCTGGCGTGAACTGGATGAGGCTGAACAAAAGAAAATTATCAATCAACCGGCAGCAATAAAACTGATGTTGAAAAATAATAGTATCATCAAAAGGCCGGTCATAGAAGTTGACAATAACATCATTGTTGGTTTTAATGAAGATGAAATAAAAAAGAGTCTTAAATAAATAAATCTTAACTATAAAAAAAGCCCCCGAACAATTAAAAGGCAAAAGCCCCTTTAGGGGTTTGGGGCACTTAAACACATGAAACGTAACGCAACTGCCGTTTGGAACGGTTCCGGAAAAGAAGGTAATGGCCACTTAACCACACAAAGCTCAACATTAAACAAAACACAGTACAACTTTACTTCCCGTTTTGAAGAAGGCGTTGGCACTAATCCCGAAGAACTGGTAGCAGCTGCACTTGCAGGCTGTTTTGCCATGAAGCTGAGTTTTGTTTTAAATGGTGCAGGTTTTACTGCAGATGTACTGGATGTAAACTGTACCATTACATTAGAAGGCGGAGCTTTAACAAATGCCCATCTTTTTATAAAAGCAACAGTACCCGAAATTGGCCAGGCAAAATTTGATGCGTGTATGGAAGATGTAAAAGCAAATTGCCTGATTTCAAAATCACTTAACATAGATAAAACCTACGAAGTAAGTTTGAATTAATCTGAAAGATTATTATGGCAGCTGTAAAAACAATTTCAATCCTGTTTTTTCTGTTATCTTTTTTACAGGTAAAAGCGGTAACTAAAGATACGCTGGTTGTAATTTTTGACAGGCAGAACTTTGTGCAGGGCGACAGTATTGAAATGGAAGTGTACACTGAACCATACAGGGCTGATCAGCCTGCACAAACCCTGCATTTATGGATTGATAATGTAAAAACCGGCCAACGCTGGAAATTCCGCTACCCGTTTTTAAAGGGCCGCTATAAGATTTCTTTAAAAATTAATGACAGCATCCCCAATGGCACTTATGCTTTTAATTTTTTATTGCAGAAAAAATTTCTTGCAGTAAAGGGAAAACTAAAAAATGTAGACGAAGCAGACGGAGCCATTAATTATATAGCAAAAACAAAAAATAAAGCACCTATCATTGATGATGTTAAACTAGATACTGACGGCTCTTTTAAAATTGATAACCTTTTTTATACCGATTCGGTATATTTTGGTTTTTCACCAGAAAAGAAAAGTAAGGCAAACCCACTTAAGATTGCTATTGAAACCCCTATTGACTCTGCATTTGTACCAGAAACAACCACCACTGAACTTATAACAGTTGGCATAAATGAATCCCAAAGCACTCAAACCAATACAGCAACAAAAGACTATATTTTTTCTTCATCAACTAAAAAAGATAAAGAACTGCTGCAGGAAGTGGTATTGAAATCAAAACAAAAAACTAAACGGGAAAAATTTGAAAATGAAAATGTAAGCGGGCTCTTTTCATCTGATAATGCAAAAACAATTGATTTTTACGAAAGCGATGAACTGAAAAACTATCCGGACATTTACAGTTACCTTACTTCAAATGTTGCAGGGCTTACTACCTACAACGATGAACAAACCGGACGCACAATCTTATACTGGAGAAAGGAAAAAGTAAATATTTATGTGGATGAATTTCTGGATGTTGATTTTTCTCCCATTTCACTAAGTGTTCAGGATATAGAAATGGTAAAGATCTTCAGTCCCGGTTCCAGGTTAGGCCTGGATGGGTTTGGAGGTTCGGTTGCTATTTACACCAGACGCTTCAGCAACCGCCCGGGTAACAGGCTGAGCAATTACAGTTTTTATGTAAAAGGATACACTCAAAAAAATGCAGTTTGGAAATAATTTTTTGAACTACGCTTAATTTTTAATGCATCGCTTCCCCTAAATCTAATTTCTTCTTTTTATTTCCTTTAACCATTAATACAAATGGTACGCATATTAAAAACATAATGCTCAGGTATAAAAAAACATCCATGTACGAAAGTACCGCAGCCTGTTTCAGTATCATACCATTTAAACCCTTGTAACTGGCTTTAACAGCCACATCGGCAGCCATGCCTTTACTTATCATGGCATGTTGCAAACCCTGAACCCGTTGCTGCACGGCAGGGTCACTTGCATCTAATTTACTGGCAAGATTACTCCAGTGCATAACATTTCGCCGTGATAAAAAAGTGGTAATTAGTGCAATACCAAAAGAACCTCCCAGTTGCCGTGTCATACCGGTAAATGCAGCACCCTGGCCTATCTCCTGTCCTTTTAAAGTAGAGAGTGCAAGTGTAGTTACCGGTATAAAAAGCATGCCCATGGCAACACCTCTTACAATCAGCATCCAGAAAAAATCATCAGCACTGGTATTGGGGGTTAATATATTATAGCCCCAAAACGAAAATACAGCAAAAAGAAACATGCCTCCGGCAGCCAGGTATTGTTGCGGCACACCTTTTTGCAGCAACATACCAATCATGGGCATCATCACTGCCGTAGTAAGTGCAGCGGGTACCATTAGCATACCGGCCTGTTGTGCGGTCCACCCTAAAATAGTTTGTGTGTAAAGCGGAATAATAAATGTGGATCCATACAAACCAAAACCCATGATGAAGGACAGGATAGTTCCCACCCGCAGGTTGCCGTTTTTTAACGTTCGTAATGCAACAATTGGTTTTCTGAAAGTTAGTTCACGCCAGACAAAAAAATACAAGCCAAGTCCAGCAGTTATAGCAAGCACTAAAATGGTATTGCTGCTGAACCAGTCATCATCCTGGCCTTTTTCCAAAACATATTGTAACGAACCGATGGCAATGGCAAGTAATCCAATGCCCAGCCAGTCAATATCCATCACTTTACTTTTTTCTCCGTATTTGGGGCTTCTTACAAACTGTAAAGTAAGCAGGGCTGCAATTATACCTATTGGAATGTTGATATAAAAAATATACGGCCATGATGCATGGTCAACGATATAACCTCCCAGCGGAGGCCCCAGCGTAGGACCTATAATAACACCCAATCCATAAATTGCCTGCGCCATTCCTCTTTTTTCAGCGGGATAACTTTCTGTGATAATGGTTTGAGAAGTAACCAATAAAGCGCCACCGCCAATGCCTTGTAAAAACCTGAAGGCCACCAGCTCCCAGATACCCGTTGCATTTCCACACAAAAAAGAAAAAACAGTAAATATCATAATGGATGCCGCAAAATAATTACGGCGGCCAAACTGTTGAGATAACCAGCTCGTCATAGGTACAATAATAACGTTGCCGATGGCATAAGCTGTAATTACCCAGCCAACTTCACTCAGCGTTGCACCCAGCGTACCCTGCATTTTAGGAAGCGCCACATTTACGATTGTAGTATCTACAATTTCAAGCAGTGCACAAAAGATGGCAGTAATGGTAATGATCACCCTTCTGCCGCCATACTCCACTAAAGAATCAAGCCCCCCCGGCTCCCCAAGGGGGGAGCTAAGCGTTTGTGTATTTTTAGATTCATTCATTTTTGCTGAAGCTTTGGTTATTATTTTTCAAGAGATTATGTGCTTTGCAGATTTAAGCTTCGCAAAAATCTCCGCAAATAGTCCCCCTTGGGGGATTTAGGGGGCCGTGTGTACATCAACAGTTACATTCATACCCGGTATTAATTGCTTCACCAATGTTTCTTCTGTTTTATTGAATTCAATTTTTACAGGCAGGCGCTGCACTACTTTTACAAAGTTGCCGCTTGAATTATCCGGAGGTAATAAAGAAAATTTAGAACCGGTTGCAGGAGAAAAAGAAGTAAGTGTTGCTTCAAAATTATGATTAGGGAAAGCATCCACATGCACGGTTACTTTTTGCCCTATCTTCATTTTTTCGAATTGTGTTTCTTTAAAATTGGCAACAATCCAAACATCGTTGCTTATAACAATGCTGAACAAAGCCTGGCCCGCCTGTATAAACTGCCCTTCCTGCACATTCACTTTTGATACCATACCATTTTCCTGCGCAACTACTGCTGTGTAAGAGAGATTAAGTTTTGCTTCAGCAACTTCTACTTCCCGTTGTTTTATAACAGAACCTGCAACACCTATTTGCGAAGACGTTGCATTGCTTTGCGAAGCCACAGCATTGGTTTGCTGGTTTACCTGGTTTCTTTGTTGCTCTAATATCTGTACTTGCTTTTCGGCACTTTGCTTGGCGGCCGAAGCCACTTCAAATTGCTGTTGGGTTATGGAATGATCTTTTATAAGATTGGCATATCGCTCATAATCCTGTGTTGCTCTTAACAGGTTTACTTTCGCTGCTTCAATCTGTGCATCAATGGTTGATACACCTGCATGTGTGCTGGCAATATTAGCACGGGATGCACTGGCACTTGATTCGGCAACACTTAAATTACTTTTTGCAGTAGCCAATGCAGCTTCTGCCTGTTGTACCCGTAAAACAATATCACGTTCATCAAGCAATAAAAGGGTGTCACCTTTTTTTACCATCTGGTTGTCTTTAACACGCACTTCTTTTACGTATCCTGCAACACGAGGTATAACCGGGCTTATGTTGGCTTCTATTTGTGCATCGTCTGTTTCTTCGTGCTTAAGGCCGTGCTGGTATTTGCTTAAGCCAAACCAGCCGCCACCTATCACTAGTAAGGCAAGTACAATGATAAAGCCTTTGCTTTTTTTCTTTTTAGGAGCTGCAATAGTTTCCGGTGCTGTAGTTGTTTCTGTTGTGTTCTGATCCATAGATCTGTCTTTTGTGTTTAATTAATATTTTAAGTCGCCTGCTGTTAGTAATAGTTTATTGTAGGCAACAAACGAATCGGCTTTTGCATTCGTAACTCTTAGTTTGGTTTGAAACAATGCTACGTCAGCATCTAACAACTCGGTTGTTGTTGCCAGTGAATTGTCGTATTTATTTTTGGTGATGCGGTAGTTCTCGGTAGCCTGTGTTACAGCTTTTTCATAAACCTCTATTTTTTT
>JBBQLS010000117.1:0-10974 GCA_038328115.1 Chitinophagales bacterium | reverse complement strand
CTGATGGTTAAAGGTTGTTCAAAAACCGGGACCGAATTTTCGAAAATATTTTTTAAATGCGGGTTTTTATAAAGAACCTGTTTATTGAACGCATCAATATTTTTGTACTGCTGAAAACTTTTGTAATTGGCAAGATAACAGATATTTATATTCCCGTTTTCAACTTTGGATACACCACAATATCCGCCGGTGAAATTGTGGAGCGCCACCAGGTCATCCGGAAAAATACCATGCACATGGGTTTTTACACCCACAAAAGGAGACTTTTTTTTTATGAAAGCCCTGTCAAGTGTAATATCCATATTGCTTCTTTTTCCAAAAGCCCCAATTACTATTTTGGCTGATAATTCATTTCCTTCTTTGGTAGTTACTGTAAAAATATCATTTGCAAAAGTCACATCCGAAACCGCATCCTGTAAAACGGTACAATTGTTTTGCAGTGCCTTTTGTAAAAGAAAATGATCCAGTGTAAAACGGCTTACACCAAAACCGCCGAGTGGCAGTTTTGTTTCAACTGTTTTCCCCCGGGTGGTACTTAATAAAAAACGACTGATTTTTTTTGCCCCGGCAGTAAGCGGATCTGCATCAAGTTGCTGCAGGTAATGCAGCACTTCATTAGAAATGTATTCTCCGCAAACTTTGTGTTTTGGGTATTCATTTTTTTCAATAAGTATAACAGCTAAACCCGCTTTTGATAAATGAATAGCGCTTACAAGACCCGCCAGGCCGCCGCCAATAATGATTATATCTGCTGAATGATTTTGCAAGGCGCAGTGGTTTCTAAAAAAGTTTATACAATGTTTTTACAAAGATAACTATAGTTTGAGGATGAGTAATTATTGATACAACTAATAAAACAATAATCCAAAAGTTAAAGAACTGCTAAAGGGTGCCGCTGTCATCTGCACGACAATGATTGCAGATACCGTCTTTTAGTTTTATGCAATAAAATATAATTTATGAAACAGCTTTTAATACTATCAATGCTTACTGTATTTTATTTTAATACAGTAAATGCGCAACAAAAAAATGCAAGGCCGGTTGATAATTTTGCTGAACTGACTGGCGCCATTGGCTCATCGCAAGGAAGCGGTTCGCTGGCCTATGTATATAACTGGAAATATGGAAAACATAAAAGACTGGAATTGGGTCTGGGCCTTAAGTTTACCAGCTATTTTGGCAGTAACCTTTATTTTAGAACTGCACCGGCTAAACTCACCAGTGGTAAAACAGATCCTACTGTTTTATTCCGGGAGGATATTGTTGAAAACATAGATTCGGTTCTATTTCCTAAAGCACAAACAAACTTTTTAAATGTTAACCTGAATATTGGTTACAACCTCAGCAAAAAGTTTTATGTAGGTTTTACGATTGATGCAATAGGGTTCAGTTTTGGTAAAAAGCAAAACGGTATTTATTACGGTAATAATTTTGCACCGGGTGTTGCGGTAACTGCCAAACCCACACCGTTTAATGTTTTGTTAATTAGCGATAATGACAGAGGTTCTCTCAACAGTGAACTGTTTGTGAGGTATAAGTGGAATGATTCTTGGGGAGTTAAGCTCGGGTTTCAGTTTCTGTTTGCAGAATATACAACTGACAAGGAAGTGCAAACTACACCAGGTGGCGATAAAAATGACCGGTTCAGAAAAAAGATGGCAGGGGGAGGACTAGGAGTAACCTATAATTTAAGTAACTTTAAAAAACGAAAACATTAACAAAATTATCTTCATGAAAAAAATATCTCTTTTATTCATTTCTTTTTGTATTTATTCAAATTACATAATAGCCCAGTCAACATTAACACCCGTTGATGCAGATAGCAAAGTGCATTTTGTAATTAAAAATTTTGGAATAAAAACAGGTGGCGATTTTAAAGAATTAAAAGGGAATATAAAATTTTACCCTGCAAACCCTGCAGCATCGGCTTTTGATTTAACGGTTGATGCAGGTACCATTGATACCGATAATGAAAGCCGTGATGAACATTTAAGAAAGCCAGAATACTTTGATGTGGCAACCTACAAAACCATACAGTTTAAAAGTTCTAAAGTTGTTTTTTCAAAGGTTGCAGGCCGGTTTTATATGTATGGAAACTTAACCATTAAGGGTGTTACAAAGCCGGTAGAGTTTGGATTTGGTGCCACGGCCAAAAATGGAGGCTATGTTTTTGATGGCGAATTTCAAATTAACAGGAGAGATTTTGGAGTGGGTGGCAGCAGTGTTTCCATGTCGGATAACCTGACTGTTTCTTTATCTGTATTTGCAAAATAACAACACCTGCTGATCCTGCCCGTTATTCAAAACCCAAATCACGCTATGTAATTTCTGCTTATTATCTTTGTCTGATGCCGAAATTATTACGGATTTTTTTGTGGGGTTTAGTAATCAGCTTTCTTGGCTCGTTACCACTAGGCACGCTGAATGTAGCCGCCATGCAGATCGGTATCCAGGAAAGCATTACGAATGCCCTTTATTTTTCAATAGGTTCTTTATTGGTTGAAATGATTTACGTACGCATATCGTTGATAGGCGTGGACTGGATACGTAAACAGGAAAAGCTGATGAAGGCAATGGAATGGTTTACGCTCATCATCATTCTTGCATTGGCTGTAGGTAGTTTTATTGCTGCAACCAAAGAAGGAGGCGGAGGTAAAAATGTGTTGTTGCAGAACAACATGAATCGCTTTTTGCTGGGCATGTTTATGTGTGCCATTAACCCCGTGCAAATACCATTCTGGTTTGGCTGGAGCACCGTTTTGTTTACAAAAAAAATATTGGAGCCTGTAAAAGCACAATACAATATTTATATCATCGGTATTGGACTGGGAACACTGGCAGGTAATTGTGTTTTTATTTTTGGAGGTAAATGGCTGGTGCAGCGCATTGCCAACAGCCAGCAATATCTCAACTGGGTTATAGGCGGTATTTTTGCACTCACTGCTTTAATACAGGCAATTAAAATGATCAGGCATAAAGATGCCATACATAAGTTTACTCATACCGAAGAAGAGGGAAAACTTAGTCAACAATAAATAAAGTACAACCGTTTTCCGACCTGCTGCGATGGGCATTGCTGTTATCTCCAACATGGTAAGTGATACCTGCAGATAAAATGAATTCCTTTCCATCTTCCAGTTCTGTTATCATTTCTCCGCTGATGCAGTAAATAATATGACCTTTATTGCACCAGTGATCGGCAAAATAACCAGGTGAATATTCAACCATTCTTATCCTGGTATCACACATGTTAAAAATTTTCCAGCTTGCAGTTCCGGTAGTACCTGTATGCTCTTCAACTTTTATGGCAGTCCAGTCAACCGTTTGAAAAGGGAAGTGTTTCAGTTCCATATCTCTTTTATTTATCTGTAAATATGCAACAAGCCCGTTAACATAAAAAATATTTAATTGCCTAAATTAATTAGTATTTTCGATGCCCGATGAATTATGCAATTGTAGATATTGAAACAACAGGCGGCCATGCGTCAGCAAATAGCATTACAGAAATATCTGTGTTTGTACATGATGGTGAAAGACTGATAAAACATTTTGAAACACTTATCAATCCGCAGCAACTCATTCCAAAATTCATCACTTCGCTTACCGGTATTGATAATGATATGGTAGCTGATGCACCGGTGTTTGATGAAATTGCAGATGAGCTGTTTGAAATTTTGAACTCAACTGTTTTTGTAGCCCACAATGTAAACTTTGATTACTCTTTTGTAAAGCATCAACTTAAACTGGCGGGTTACGATTTAACTGCAAAAAAATTATGCACCGTTCGGTTAGGAAGAAAAGTTTTTCCTGGTTTGCCTTCTTATAGTTTGGGAAACCTTTGCCGTTCTTTAAAAATAAATATTGAGAACAGGCACCGGGCAGGCGGCGATGCAAAAGCAACGGTAAAGCTTTTTGAATACATGCTGGCAAACGGCGCCCAGACTCATATTGATATGATGCTGAAACGTACATCTGCCGAGCATTGGCTGCCAATGAACTTAGATAAGGATATAATTGATAAACTACCTTCCAGGCCCGGTGTTTACTATTTCCACAACAATAAAGACAAGATTATCTATGTAGGTAAAGCCATCAACCTGAAGAAAAGGGTGAGCAGTCATTTTACACACAATGATCCTGATCTGAAGCGGCAAAACTTTATCCGTAATATTTATAAAGTTTCCTTTAAACAATGTGCAACGGAACTGGAAGCCATTGTGCTGGAAAGTACAGAGATAAAAAGATTATGGCCACGTTATAATAAAAGCCAGAAACAGCCGCTGGTAAAATATGCGCTGTATTCTTTTGAAGATAACCGTGGGTATATCCGTTTGGCTATTGATAAGAAGAAAAAAAATCTTCCGCATTTATATAATTTTAATTTGCTTAACGAAGGATTGGTATTGATAAAAAAGATGGTGGAAGAGTTTAGTCTTGATACCAGGCTGTGCTTTATTGACAAAACGCCTTTCACAAAAGAAGAACATGAAGCGTTGGAATCTCCGTTAGTTTATAACCTTAAAATAAAAAAAGCACTGGATGCTCTAACTGAAAAACTGCCTACGTTTGCTTTGGTTGATGAAGGCATTGCTGAAGATGAAAAATTATGTTTGCTGGTAGAACGCGGAAGTTTTTGGGGTATGGGTTATGTGCCAAAGTCTTTTGCTATAAGCAGTTCCGACGAATTGAAGCATCTTTTGAATCCATACACTGATAATGATTACATCCGTAGTAATATTTACTCATTTGCCGAGGCTAATCCACATAAAAGAATACAGTTGCAGTAAAAGGCAGTGATGCTATAAAGCTGCTTTGTATCTTTGTAATTAATAATTTCCTTTTTTGCAAAAAGCATTATACAATTTAAAAATTCAGAAGCGGATTGCTGCTCTTTCCATTTTACTTTTAATTGGTAAAACGGTTGCGTGGTATTTAACGGGGTCTGTAGCCATTTTAACAGATGCATTTGAGAGTATCGTAAATGTTGTTGCCGGGCTTATTGGAGTTTACAGCCTGTATGTTTCTGCCAAGCCCAAAGACCAGGATCATCCCTATGGTCACGGAAAGGCCGAGTTTATTTCTGCCGCTGTTGAAGGCACTTTAATTACTGTTGCAGGTCTTATTATCATTTACGAGGCTTTTAATAATCTTATACATCCCCACAGTATAAAAAAACTTGACTACGGAATTGTATTGGTAGCAATAACAGGGCTTGTGAATTATTTTGCAGGAGCCATCTGCATTAAAACCGGGAAAAAAAATAATTCGCTGGCGCTCATTTCAACCGGCAAACATTTACAAACCGATACCTGGTCAACCCTGGGGATAGTAGTAGGATTGATACTGATTTTAATTACCGGCCTGCTTTGGATTGACAGTGCTGTAGCAATCGGGTTTTCAATTTTTATCATTGTTACAGGCTATAAAATTTTAAGAACTTCTGTAGCAGGTATTATGGATGAGGCTGATACAACCCTGCTGAAAAAAATGGTTAAAACGCTGAATGCAAACCGCCGGGAGAACTGGATTGATATGCATAACCTGCGCATTATTAAATATGGCAGCACCATTCACCTGGATTGTCACCTTACAGTGCCCTGGTACCTGAACGTGCATGAGGCACACAAAGAGATTGATGCTTTATCCAACCTGGTTAAAAATGAATACGGTGAAACGGTAGAACTGTTTGTACATTCAGATGGGTGCCTCGATTTTTCCTGTAAGATATGTACAAAAACAGATTGCCATGTTCGTAAACACCCGTTTGAAAAGAAAGTGGAATGGACGATGGAAAATATTTCAAGTAATCATAAACATGATCTTTCAGTTGCTGAAAATGAAAATAAAGAATCTAAATGCTGAGTTTTAATCATATCGTATTTTTTGAAGTGGCCCGAAATTTAAGTTTTTCCAAAGCCGCCGAATTGTTGTTTATTAGCCAGCCGGCAATTAGCAAGCATGTAAAAAATCTGGAACAGTTGTATAATATCAATCTGTTTGAGCGAAAAGGCAATTCCATCTTACTTACCAAGGAGGGAGAAATTTTATTTGAGCATGTCAGCAATGCAAGGAGTATTCAACGTAAGCTGGAATTCGAAATTTCTGTGGTAAAAAATAAGCAACAGGCTAAAGGCTCTTTGGTAGTTGGCGCCAGCACTACGGTGGCGTTATATGTTATGCCGGGAATTTTATCTACGTTTCACAAAGCGTATCCTCATATAAATTTGAGATTAGTTAATCGTAATTCAGAGAATATACTGAAAGCGTTAATGGAGCAGGAAATTGACCTGGGTATTATTGAAGGAAAAAATAAGATCACTTCAGTCAGTTATAAATTCTTTTTAAAAGATGAGGTGGTTCCGGTATGTTCTGCAAAAAGCCATTTGGCCAAAAAGCGCAAAATAAATATACAGGAATTAAAGACAATGGACGTGGCTTTACGGGAGAGAGGGTCCGGAACCCTGACGGCAGTTACGGAAGGGTTACTGAAACATAATATCAGGATATCAGACCTGGAAAGCAGGATTATTTTAGGAGGGACAGAAGCGTTAAAGAATTTTTTACTTGATGATACCTGTATTGGCTTTTTACCTTTGCGATCAGTTGCTAAACAGTTACAATCTAAAGAATTGATAAGGCTTAATATTCCGGATCTTCAGATTTCAAGAGAGTTTTATTTTGTGCAACGGCAAGGCAATGGAAATGATAAAATGAATAGCCTGTTTATAAAGATGGCCATTGCCCATTATAATCAATTGTTATAAGCCATCACTTATTGATCCCGAAAAAGTAATCACATACTTATAGTTTTGTTTAATTAAAACAAGGCTATGCTGACTTTAGAACGATATTCTTTACTGCAGGGTCTGCAATGTTCAAAATGCGGGCAGGGCTATAATCCTAAAAATGTAAATACATTTTCAACCTGTTGTAATAAACCATTAACTGCAAATTATGAGTTGGATTCAGGACTTTCGAAAGCGCATTTAGACCAGCATGATAACAGCATGTGGCGCTATCATGCCATGCTGCCTGTTTTAAATAAACAAAACATAGTCAGTTTAGGTGAAGGGATGACGCCGGTTTTGCCATTACGGACTTTGGGCAAAAAGTATAATTTACCACAACTTTTTTTAAAAGATGAATCATTAAACCCAACCGGAAGTTTTAAATCAAGAGGGTTAAGTGTAGCTGTTTCCAAGGCAAAAGAATTGGGTATAAGGTCCTGCATAGTTCCTACGGCGGGCAATGCAGGTGGCGCTTTGAGCGCTTATTGTGCAAAGGCGGGTATTGACGCTACGGTAATTATGCCTAAACATACCCCAATAATATTTCAGCAGGAAAGTGCGTTGTATGGAGCAAAAGTAATTTTAGTAGAAGGACTGATCAGTGATTGCGGAAAACTCGCTAAGACTATGCAGCAGGGACAGGATGTTTTTGACATGTCAACTTTAAAAGAACCATACCGGCTGGAAGGGAAAAAAACGTTGGGATACGAAATAGCAGAACAATATAACTGGCAATTGCCTGATGTTATTGTTTATCCAACAGGTGGGGGAACTGGTTTGATCGCTATCTGGAAAGCATTTAAAGAAATGATATCCATGGGATGGATAGAAAATAAACTCCCAAAAATGATTGCAGTTCAGGCAGAAAATTGCCAACCCATTGTATATTCCTGGAAAGGTCTGCATGCCAATGCATCACAATATAAAGGGAAAGCATCACTGGCAAATGGATTGGCGGTGCCGAATCCTTTTGGAGAAGACCTGATTATGGAAACATTAATGGAATCATCCGGATCTGTATTGGCTGTTACAGAACAGGAAATGATCTCGGGTGTAAAAGAGATAGCAGCAGCAGAAGGTATCCTGGTGGCACCAGAAGGTGCTGCAGTATGGAAAGGTTTATTAAAACTGATAAAGGATGGGTTTATAGACCGGGATGAAAAAATATTACTGCTGAACACCGGTTCGGGATATAAATATTTGGAAAATATTTTTTAAAATATTCTTTATCAATGCATTTCAAATAATTTGGCAACCCCAAAAGCCGCCGCCGCTGCAACAGCGCCGATTAACGTAACTTTTAATGCGCCTATGAAAGGATTTACACCCGTTATCTTACTTTTAAAATAACCGAAAACGAACAGGCAGATTAATGTGGCAAGAACCGATACTTTTAAAGCTTCTGTAGAGCTCGAAATAAAAAAATATGGACTAAGTGGAATGATGCCACCAGCGATATAAGACAGGCCAATGTTCAATGCACTTTTGGTGGCCCGCTTCGGGTCTGGTTTTTCCAAACCAAGTTCATACTTCATCATAAAATCAACCCAACGATCTTTATCCTGTGCAATTTCATCAGTTGCCTGTTGCTGCAATGCAGGGCTTAAACCAATGTTGGCAAAAAACTCCTTGGTTTCCTCAATCTCTTTATGGCGCAGGTTTTCCACTTCATCGTATTCTCTTTTTACTTCACTGCTGTAATGATCCTGCTCTGTTTTTCCGGCAAGGTACCCACCCAGACCCATGGCAATGCTGCCGGCTGCAATTTCGGCAATGCCGGCAATAACAATAATGCTGCTTTGGTCTACAGCACCACTTAAACCTGCTGCCAATGCAAAAGGAACAGTAAGACCATCACTCATGCCAATAACCACGTCTCTTAATAAGTCGCTGCTTTTTAAATGTGATTCGATGTGGTCGTGATGAAGATGGGTGTCCATAATATTTTTATTTGAAAAACTAAGTTACAATTTTGAGAGAAAAAAAAGCCGCTGAATATTATTTCAACGGCTGCTGTGAACCATATTTAAACAAGTTGTTTTAAACTTGCATCAATTATCTCCACACATTCCATCACCTGTTCTTTGGTAATAACAAGTGGCGGCGCAAAACGTATCTTATCGCCATGTGTAGGCTTTGCAAGTAAACCATTCTCTTTTAAAAGTAAACACAGGTCCCAGGCTGCATCAGGATTTGAATGCTTAATAACGATGGCATTCAATAATCCTTTGCCACGTACAACAGGTATAAATGGCGAATTCAGTTTTTCCAATTCGCTACGTAATAAATTGCCCATTGCTTCTGCATTGGCTGCAAGGTTTTCATCTTTTAAAACCTGCAATGCAGTTATGGCAACAGCGCAAGCAAGTGGGTTACCTCCATAAGTACTGCCGTGTTCACCGGGTTTGATCGTCATCATAATTTCATCATCGCAAAGCACAGCGCTAACCGGTAATACGCCACCGCTTAAGGCTTTACCAAGTATCAGCATATCGGGTCGCACATTTTCATGATCGCATGCCAGCATTTTACCGGTACGGGCAAGCCCGGTTTGTATTTCATCGGCCACCATTAAAACATTATATTCATTACAAAGATCACGAACGCCTTTAAAATAACCGGCATCCGGTACTACAACTCCGGCTTCGCCCTGAATAGGCTCAAACAGAAATGCAGCAACGTTTTCATCCTGCAAAGCTTTTTCCAAAGCAGGCAAATCATTGTGAGGTATTGATTGATAACCTGAATTAAAAGGTCCGAAATTATTTTTGGCTGTTGGATCACTGCTGAAAGAAATTACATTCACTGTTCTACCATGAAAATTACCATCGCATACAATGATCTTTGCCTCGTTTGCAGAAATGCCTTTTACTTCGTACGCCCATTTGCGGCAAAGTTTAATGGCTGTTTCCACGGCTTCCACTCCGGTGTTCATGGGTAACACTTTATCATAGCCAAAATATTCGGTAATGTATTTTTCATATTCGCCCAGTAAACTACTGTGAAAAGCACGGGAGGTAAGCGTAAGTTTTTGCGCCTGTTCAATAAGGGTGGCAATAATTTTTGGATGGCAATGACCCTGGTTAACAGCTGAATAGCCGCTTAAAAAATCGTAATAGCGCTTGCCATCAACGTCGTATAAAAAAACAGCTTCGCCGCGGTTTAATACTACCGGCAATGGATGATAATTGTGTGCACCGTATTTTTCTTCCAGTTCCAAATACTGTTGTGCGTTTGATGATATAGAAATAGTTGAGTTCATTTTGTAAATTTTAAACAGAATAAATGAAATGCGGGTTTTCCTCTCCGCCGTCAGGCGGAAGGTTAGGTGGGGCCTTATCCTCGATGATTGAGTAAATCGAGATTGCTGCAGAGAAAAGACGATATGTTTAACAGCGTATTAATGATAATAAATTTCGTGCAAGATATACTAATTTATTATTTTAATAAAATAGTTGCTGTCTTTTAGTAGTTCTGGCTCTGCATCCTGTTCAAAAATACCAAATACTGTACTGCCGCTGCCACTCATGGCTGCGTAAACAGCGCCCTGGTTATACAGGTTTTCTTTAATTTTCTTTACCTGTGGATGTGCTGAAAACACCGGTACTTCAAAATCATTTTTTAATTCATCCTTCCAGGTTTCAACAGGTTGCTTAGCAATGTCTTTAACGGATTTTAATGGTATGGCAGGTGTGAGTTTTGAAAAAGCCCAACCGGTATTTACATGGATACCGGGATTGATTAAAACAATTTTGTAAGCTGATAAATCTACTTTTATTTCTTCCAGCATTTCGCCCCGGCTTGTTGCAAAGCATGGTTTGTTGATTAGGAAGAAAGGACAGTCGCTGCCGAGTTGCAAGGCGTAGTTTAGAAGTTTAGAAGTTAGGAGGTTTAGTTTGAATTTATCATTCAGTAACGTCAGCATAAAAGCTGCATCGGCAGAACCTCCGCCCAGTCCGGCTCCCATAGGAAGCACTTTATGCAGATGAACTTTTACTGGCGGTAATTGCGGAAAATCTTTTTTTAATAAATGATATGCTTTTACGCAAAGGTTATTTTCAATATCTCCATCAACAGTCAATCCTGTTCCTGTAAATTCAATTTCGGTTGTATTGTTTGTAGCAGCAATTAATTCCAACGCATCTTTAAATGCTACGGGGTAAAATACAGTCTCCAGGTTATGAAA
>JBBQLS010000116.1:0-11120 GCA_038328115.1 Chitinophagales bacterium | reverse complement strand
GCCACACCCATGCGTATGATGCGGCTCATGCGCCTGATTTGTTTAGGATCAATAAAATTTTTATAATCAGGTTCAATACAGGCTAACCGGTTGCCGGTATAACTCACAATTTCTTCCAATGGCTGGTGGCCAAAGGTTTTTTGCGGAGAGATATTTCCTGTTGCCCTGATGTACATGTTTATTTATTTCTAAATTTTTATTTTGTCAAGCCTGAGCTTGTCGAAGGCAGTATGTTTTTTTAGACCCGTCTTCGACAAGCTCAGACTGATAGCTTTTCAATTTGTGTTATTCAACCTTTGAAAAAATTAATGATGAACAATTTCCTCCAAACCCAAACGAATTAGAAAGCACATGTTTTACTTGCACATTTTTTAAAAATTCCCTTTCGGGCACAAATGGTAAATCAACCATGGGTGTTTGCAGGCGCAGGTTTGGAAAAATAATTCCATGCTGCAATGTTAGTATTGAAAACGCTGCCTCTATTCCGCCACAGGCGCCCAATGTATGACCCGTATAAGTTTTTGTTGAACTCATTTTTGGATAATGCGGGTCAAACAATCTTTTAATGGCTGTACCTTCTGCAATATCATTATTCTGTGTACCGGTGCCATGCAGGTTTATATAATCAATGTCTTCGGGTTTTAATCCGGCTTTTTTTAATGCGCCACTCATGGCCAGGTAAGAACCAATACCATCAGGTGATGAAGCCGTTTGATGATAAGCATCATTGGCATTGCAATACCCACTTAAAATAATATCCGGTTTGTTTTTTAAGGTTGCTGCAACTTTTTCAGAAACCAGCACTACATAGCCGGCACCTTCACCAAGATTAAGTCCACGACGGTTTTCATCAAAGGGCTGACAAAATTGTTCGTCAACGATCATCAATGTATTAAAACCATTCAGGGTGAATCTGGTCATGGAATCGGTACCACCGGCAACAACTACATCAACAATATTATTTCTTATCAGCCTTGCCCCTAAAAAAATAGCATTAGCAGATGATGAACACGCTGTGCTGATAGTTGTGATATAATCTTTAATGTCCAACGCATCTGCAACCAGTTCTGTTACGCTTCCGCATTCGTGGTTCACAACATCCCTTAATTTTCCCATGCTGTTGTCTGATAAAAATTCGGTGAAGAAATTTTCAGTTTTATCCATGCCACCAACAGAAGTGGCGGAGATAAAACCTGTACGTAAGTCTTTAAAATTTTCAATGCCGGCAGTTGCAAGTGCTTCTTTTGCTGCAACCAAACTTAATAAGGCTGTGCGGCTTTTTATTTCAGGCAGACCCGTAATTTCAGCAAGTTCTTTGTTGCTTAGTTTCACTTCGGCAACCGGTAATCTTTGTCGGTGTAAAGAATCTAACTGATGCATTTGCCCCATACCGGCTCTTTCATTTTCAAGGGCATCCAGGCATTCGGCTACATTATTTCCTATTGCCGAAATAATTCCCATACCGGCAACAAAGACTTTTTCGTTCATTATTAAGCATTCTGTGCTTGATGAGCAGTTATATATTCAGCCATAGTTCTCACGGTTTTAAAAACCTTAGGACCATCTTCTGCATTTGACAATTTGATCTTGTATTGTTGCTGCAATAAAACAATCAATTCCAGCGCATCTATCGAATCCAGGCCAAGCCCCTCAACAAACAAAGGCTGATCATCCCCGATATCTTCCGGTTTGGTATCCTGTAAATTCAACTGGGCAATGATCTGTGTTTTCAAATCTGACATTAATTTATCCATTTTTTTCTTTTTTGCTTTACTCTACGTTCGACACCCTTCGACAATCTCAGGGTGACAAGGATGATAGCCTTGACTGATATATTTTATTAAGATTTTCTTTTGTAAAATTAACTGAATTGGCTGTTTTATCTTTCTCTATTAAAAATAAAGTTGCATTGTAGCTGTCATTCAGCACCTCTACCCAGCCGCAAATGCAACACTGCAATATATTGTTATTAATCAGGTTACTTACATATTGTTCAATAAATGCTGCATCAAAATGTTCAAAAATAAAAAAAGCATTTTCGCCCATAAAATGATGCCTGATAGAGATCTCACCGATTACAATATTGGGCAATGTATATACAAAAAGAGCCGGACTGGCCATCGTTTTGGTTGTTTCATAGTACCGGATATCGGTATCTAAGCTTGAGTTACTGTTGGATAAAACAATTCCGACATCATCTGCAATATATTTTTCTTTATCAAAACTGCCCTGCAATAAAATTTCGTTTGCCAGCCAGCCCAGTTTACTAAGATTATCCATCTTAAAAAATTTGGGGTACTGCAATTCAAAACGCCGGTAGGCTGCTATCAGAAATTCAGAAATATCTGCTTTGCTTTCTTCAAATACCGGGTTACCGTTTTTATAAACAATTTGATTGCTGATAACACAACTGGCCGAAATATAATTTTCTATTTTCAATATTTATAGGATGCTTTTTTCTTTAAGCATTTAATGTATCTCTTACTTTAATAAGTTTTGCCAGTTTAATTAAAGCTTTATCATGGTCTTTTACATAAGGGTTGCTGGCATCCCAAACATAACCGGCCAGCACCGAGCATATCATGCTTTTAATATCGGCAACCTGGTTGTTAGAAAAGAAAATAGTATCCAAGGTACCCTCGTACCAGGCCATTACGTAAGAGCGGAACGTATTTACGCCCTGCATCATTACTTCGGTATAATCTTTTTCCCAGTCAACATTTTCGCCTTGTAATTTTTTTATTACAAGATGTGCTGCCGTTTGGCTTGAAACAGTTGCCAGTGTTACCCCGGAAGAAAAAACCGGATCCAGAAATTCTGTTACATTGCCCGTTAACACAAAACCATCGCCATAAAATTTTGTAGTGCTTACAGAATAGGATTGCAACGCCCTTGGTTCAAATACAAATTCTGCATTTTCCATTCTTTTAGCTAAATATGGTTCCGAAGCAAGCAATGCCCGCATTTGCTCTTCGGGTGTTAAAGCGTTAGTTGCTGTAAAAAATTCAGGCTCGCCCACAAAACCTACCGAAGTGTTTCCGTTAGAAAAAGGAATTATCCATATCCACACTCCTTTTTGATGAACAACGATAGTAATACGATTTGGTTCATCGTCCATTATCCGGTTTTTATCAATTACATGTGTAAAGAATGCTTTTCGTGGTGGCAGATTGGACGGCTTGTCTAAATTAAATAACTTTGGTATTACCCTTCCGTAGCCGCTTCCATCCACAATAAATTTTGCTTCAATCAACGATATATTGCCATCAATATCTTCAACAGTTGTTACAGAATCTGATCCATTAAATTCTATACCGGTAACCGTTGTTTCGTAACTCACCGGTATGCCCATGGTTTCACAGGTATCTGCCAGTGTTTTATCAAATTCTGCTCTGGGAACCTGCCAGGTTGTGCTCCAGCCGGGTGTAAACTGATCGGCAAATAAATAATCACAAACCTTACCATTCTTTACAAACTTGGCCCCGAATTTTTGTTGGAATCCTTTTGCTTTAATAGCTTCTAAAAAGCCGGCTTCTTCCAATGCTTCCATGCAACGTGGCAACAGGCTTTCGCCAATTACAAACCGGGGAAACTTCATCTTCTCCACTATCTTAACTGAAAAGCCTGCTTTTTTAATTATAGAAGCGGCAACGGTACCGGCAGGACCAGCACCAATTACAAGCACATCAACTTTTTCATTTTTCATTAATTATGTTTTATTTTTTTACATTTTAATAAAGTCTGGCTGAGACCAATATTGTCCGTTTGTTCAACAATTTCAAAACCTGCTTGTTCAATGCATTTAAAAAAAGTTTCGGTACAATACATCTGGCTGTTTCCATTTGCCATTACAGTAAAGTAAACAGAAATCTGCTGTAAACAAAATGCACCTATTTCAAATTTTTGCCTGTCCCAAAAGGGTTCCATAATAATAACCTGACCATTTTCATCCAGCGCCTCGTAACATCTTTTTAATATAGAAATAATTTCGGCTTCAGAAAAACAATCGAGGAACTGGCTCATCCAGATGGCATCAAAACCAGTGGGTATTTTTGCATTTTCATCCAGGATATTTACCGGCAAAAAACTTACCCGGTCATGCAAGCCCAACACTTCAATCTTTTTTCTTGCCATGCTTAACTGACCTGGTAAATCCATAATGGTTATATGCACATCTGGCGAAAAAGCCGAAGAAGCAATTGCCCATTTTCCGGTATTGCCACCAATGTCCAGTATATTTTTTGCGCTGCCATTATACACCAGCGGTAATACCAGCGGAAAGGCATCGTCTGAATAAAAGTGATCAAATGCGAACCAGCTTTTTTGTACATGCGGCGGCAATTGAGACAGCCCTTCATAAATTGTATTCCACCCTCCAAAATGTTTAAGCCCAGCCGGTTTACCGGTTTCAATGCTTTCATCCAGATGAAAAAATCCTTTATAATTTACATCATGCACAAAATCCATATTGCTGATGGTGAGAGGATCGTTTAAAATAAAATAACCGGTTTTACCAAGTGTATATTTTTTATCATTTACCAATACCAAACCCAGGCCCAGACCCGATTCAAGCAACACCCTTACTCCGTAAACTGACAGTTTAACATTTTCCGAAATGGCCTCAAGGGTTATCCCGGCGGAGCTGCTGTCTTCTATCAATTTTAAAATACCTGATTTTTTCAGTACACGTGCCGACTGAAACATGATGGGACCAAAAGCTATCCACTGGGCTGCTTCTTTTGCTTCAAATGCCGTTTTTTTATTTTTAGAAAAGAAGTTCATATTGTTTTTTGTGCTAAATTTTATTACTGTTTACTAAAAACCATGGCAGCGTTGCAACCTCCAAAACCCGAGGCTGTTTTTAAAAAATGCTGTGCAGATATTTTATATAATGACGAACATACATTTACTGGTTGGCTCACACCCATATTCTTAAATCCCCGGGTTGGTATCAGTAGGTTTTCTTTTAAAGTTTGAATGGAGATTACTGATTCAATTAAACCGGCAGCCCCCAACGTATGTCCATAATAACCTTTCAAACTGTTTACCGGAATTTCCTGCATACCCGCCAAAGTAATAGCTTTTGCTTCCATTTCATCATTAAAAATGGTGGCCGTTCCATGTGCCGAAATAAAGCCAATATCATTGGCTGTAATCCGGGAAGCCTGCAATGCTTTTCTGATTGCAATATACAATTCTTCACCTGTACGGGAAGGGCCGCTGATATGATTAGCATCATTACTTACCGAACCTCCTGCTGCTTTTATGCCTGATGAATATGCTTTATTGGAAGTAAGAATTACCGTTCCTGCTCCTTCGCCCAGGTTTATACCATCCCGGGCTATATCAAATGGTTTGCAGGGTTGTTGGCTTACTGCCTGGAAAGACTGAAACCCAGATAAAACAAACCTGCTGATAACATCGGCACCTGCAACAACGGCATGTTCATATTGGCCCGATTGTATCAGCCGCATACCGATAAGTATTGCCAGCATGCCTGATATACATGCATTGGAAATAATGACGGGCTTATTTACAAACTGAAAATGATCAGCCAGCAGCTGTGCTGATGTATTGAGTGAAATTCTTTTGTTCAATGCATCTGATGGTGCTTCTGTTTCCAGCAAACTTACATTTCCTTTTGTAGATGAAATGATGAGTACTGTTTTTTTATCTGATGCACTCACTGCGGTTCCTGCAAGTGCACCCGCAATTGATGCAATCAGTAATTTTTCGAATTTTGTATAATTCTCTTTTGAATGGCCCGTATAAAAATTTTCATCGGCGAATAAAGCTGCCTGAAATGGTTGATCAGACATTGATTTATCATCGTTCAGTTTAACACCCGTATTATGCTGCTTCAACTCCAAAAAATTTTCGGCAGTTGTTACACCTACAGGCGATACAATATTATCTGAACTAACAAAAATGTCTGTCATAGTTTTTCCCGTTAAACCTGGTCATGTTTCTTTTTCCACTCTTCAAAAAACGGCGGGTTACTTAATTGAAGAACTGAATCTTCTTTACTTAAAAAAACCTGTACAGAAGAACCGGTTGCAACCAGGTCGCCATTTGCAGCATTAAAAAGCCTGTAGGTAAATTTTAATTTTGCTGCATCTGTCGGGATGAACTTTGTTTCAACAATTACCCTATCTCCGTAACGCAGAGAACGCTTATAATCGCATTGTACACTAACCACCGGTATAACATATCCCAGTTTATACACTTGCAGGTAACCCAGATCGTGCATGTTGCCAAAAGCCTCACGCCCATCTTCAAAATAACGGATATAATGCCCGTGCCACACAATTCCCAGCGGGTCTGCTTCATTAAAACGAACCAATACTTCTGTCTTACTGCTCAATGCTGTCTTCATAGTATTTTTAATCAACCACCGTATTTGTTTTTCCAGCTTTTGTAAGCTTTTTTATCAATCTCCACAATACTTTTTTTAATGATTGAAACCCAGAAATTGCGAAAACCAAAACCTGCAGCTTCCTGTTCCATGCGTTCGGTCATCAACACTTTTTTTGTTTTCATATCAATCAATGTCACCCACACTGCGCCATAGCTTTTTTTCTCTTCTTTTTTCATGCCTTCCATAATAAAAACCAGGCCAATGCCTTCTTTACCTTTTAAATCCAATGCTTTTGCGCAACCGGCAATATCAGATTCTGTAAGGCGGCTAAAGTCTCCTGAGTTGGATGATATGATATCTGACATATTAATTTTGTCATTCCTTTCGGTAACAGCACTTATATCAGCACCAACAAAATTGCTTCTGCTGAAAGCGCCGGTAATATTGTAGTTCTTACCCATTTCATTTACAACTACTTCATTCATGCTATTGTACAGGCGGCCTTTTATATCAGAAGCATTTCCTCCCGGATCGTTAATGAGTTTATTTTTTGTGTAATCAATACCCAGGTAAGTAAGGGCTGTAGAACCATTGCTGAAAAAATCCTTAATAGTCTGTGAAAATAGTTGGGTGCTGCTGCCAAGTAATAATACAAAGGCAAACAACCAGCTTAGTTTTTGTGTGCGTTTCATGATCGTTAATTTTTATGTTGATTAATAAATACTGCTATCTTGCTTTCATTAAAATCAGCGGCTATACTTTTTTTTCCAGTAGCTATATCTGCTCCAGTCAATTTCAACAATTGTTTTTCTGATAACACTCACCCAGTAGTTTCTAAAACCAAAACCTTCAGCCTCATGTTCAACACGTACAGTCATTAACAGCTCTTTTGTTTTCATATCAATCAGGGTAATCCAAACTGCCCCATAACCTTTACCACTTAGTTTTTTCATTCCTTCCATAATAAACAAAAGCCCAATCCCTTCTTTAGCTTCTAAAGGTAAAGCTTTAACACAATCTGCAATATCCGCCTCCTTCAATCTTGCAAAATCGGATTTGTGGGATGACATGATATTGCCGGCATCTATTTTTTTATTGTTGGCAGCAACAGCAGCGGTATCAATATTTATAGCAGTTTTACGCTTGAAAGATGCCCCAATATCATAATTACTGCTATTCTGCTGTTCTCTTACCACTAAATTATTTATGCTGCTGTATAACCTGCCCGTGATATCTGTGGAATTGGCATCAGGATCCTTAATAATCAGGTTCTTTGTATAATCAATACCCAGGTAAGTTAACTGGGTGGAGCTGTTACTGAAAAACTCTTTTAAGGTTTGAGAAAAGGATACAGATGCACCCGCCAATAACAAGAAAGTAAACAACAAACCAAATTTGTGTGTACGTTTCATGATCAGGCTTTTTTAAATTGATTAATAAATATTTTCATTTTGCATTGAGCAACCGGTTGCCCATTGCAGATTATTTTTCCTGATATTAATGTTACATCAAAAATCTGATTTTCTATTGTAATTTCTGTAATTAATTCATCCCCATTTTTGGGTAGAAAAAATACCTGAAGATTGCTTATAGCACCGATATACCCCACCAATACCGGTTTGTTTTCTGTTGCTGAAACATAGCCGGCTCTGGCTGCTGCCGTTTGCGCAATATTTTCAACCAGGCCGGGTTCTTTAAACAACCCCTTTTCTACAAAAATATTATCGGCCTTAATGCTGAAACCTGTTGTAGTTGTGGTTTCGCTGAACGACAATAGTTTGTCGATCATTACAAAAGGCGGCCTTTGCGGAATAAGCGCTTCTATATTATCAATTGTTATCATCGGCGTTTTGTTCCCAAAAATTATAATAGTTAAACCATTGTTCGGGATATTGTTTAACCTTTTTTTCCATCGCTGATGCAAAGTCCATCAACATTTGCGGTATCAGTTCCTTTCTGTCAACAGCCGAATAATCTTTTATTTCGGTGGCAAAGAAATGATAATGCAATTTGCTTTCTTTTACGGCAAATACAAAAGAAACGGGCACTTTAAATGTAGAGGCCAGTAAAAAAGGGCCCACCGGAAACCTGGCAGATTCTCCCAAAAAATCAGTGGTTATGGTTTTATTGCCTGCCAGAAAGCGATCTGCATGCATGCAAACCAATTCGTTTTTGCTGAACGCATCGCTGATGGCATAAATATGGCTCAGGTCTTTTTTTATGACGATAATATTCACATTCGGTTTGCCGGTAACCCCTTCCAGATATTCTTTTATCTGTTCATCTTCACCATCATAAAGCACAATATTTATAGGGGTTTCCAGTCTTTTAAACAGGTGGCCGGCAACATCCCAATTGCCGATATGGGCGCTCAACAAAATTCCGCCTTTGCCCATGGCGGCAATTTTGCGCAGGTTTTCTTCGCCATCAAAATTAAAACTGAAATTGTTTTTTATACCCGACATCATCACTACTTTATCAATAATGCCCTGCCCCAGCAGAAAATAGTTTTTGTAAACTTTAATAACAGATGAAAACCTGTTATAGCCAAGTTTGCGGCGATACAAACGGTAAATTTGCCGGGAAGCCTTAAACGAAAAAAAGAAATAGTACAATACCACAAAACGCAGCAGGAAGTAGGCCGGCAAAACGCCAAACGTTTTTAATATCCATACAAAAATCCGGTATCCGAGCGGAGTACCTTTGGATTTGCCATGCCATGCCGACATTATGCCAACTCTTTTGAATTTACACGGGATATCACATAATCACAAAAATCCTGGAATGTGGTTATATCGGTAAAATCTTCAGGTTTTACTTTAAAGGAAAAGTTGCTTTCAATCATCACCACCAGGTCAATATAGTCCAGACTATCCAGTCCAAGGGTTTCTTTTAAATTAGATTCAGGGACTAATTTGTCAGAATCTACTTCAAATTCCTCAATAAGAATCTCGTGAATTTTCTCAATAATTTCATTGTTTGTCATAAGCAGTACATTAAATCAGTTTCCTGATAATTAGCGATGAGTTAGTTCCTCCAAAACCAAAGGAGTTGGACAAAAATACAACTATATCTTTTTCAACAGCAATTTTTGCAATATTCAATTTTGCCGAGTCTTCATCGGGGTTTTCGAAGTTGATATTGGGTGCAACAAAAGAATTTTGCATCATTAACACAGAATATACAATTTCACTGGCACCCGCCATCCAGCATTCGTGCCCCGTCATAGATTTTGTTGAACTTACCAATGGCCGATGTTCACCAAAAACCGCATCAATTGCCTTTGCTTCACTGGCATCGCCGGCGGGAGTACTGGTTGCATGTGCATTTATATAATCCACGTCTGCAGCCATTATACCGGCATCTTTCATGGCCATATTCAACGATCTTACCGGCCCATCCACTGTTGGGTTGGATATATGAGCCCCATTTGATGAAAATCCATAACCTATTACTTCGCCCAGTATTTTGGCCCCGCGTTTTTGTGCCGATTCTAAGCTTTCCAGGATAACGGTTGCCGCACCGCCACTTGGTATAAGCCCGTCACGGTCGCGGTCAAAAGGGCGTGATGCTCTTGTTGGGTCATTTTCCCGGATGGAAAATGCTGACAACGCATCAAAAGTGCCCATGGCCAGATGGTTTATCTCCTGGGCACCGCCGCAAATAATACAATCCTGCAAACCCGATTTTATAAAATGATACCCCAGCCCGATTGAATGTGAACCACTTGCACAGGCTGCACTGATGGTAAAATTAACCCCACGCAATTTAAAAATCGTAGCCAGGTTCATGGTTACGGTAGAGTTCATGGTTTGAAAAACTGCACCTGAACCAACCAATGTGGTATCTTTTTTCTCCCTTATGATATCATTGGCCTCAATAATTGATTTGCCCGAACTATCGTTGCCATATAAAATACCAACTTCATTGGCAGCAATATAATCTTCATCAATACCGGCATTTTCCAGTGCTTCTATAGTTGCCAGGTAAGCATATTCGCCCTGCTGTGGCAGCATGATACGGGCTCTGCGGTCTAATTTTCCCTTGAGCTCCGGCTTATCAACAAAGCCCGTCAGGCCCGACCGATATCCATACTCCTTGCGCAAAGGATCCAGTATGATGCCCGATTTTCCCTTGTACAGGGAATCCCTTACCTCATCCAGGTTTTTTCCGATGCAGGAATAAATGCCCATGCCTGTTATAACAACTCTGTTCATGTTTAAGTTATTGGTCATTGGTTATTAGTTATTGGTTATTCTCTGTTCACTACTATTCTTTTAACCAATAACTATTAACTTATAACTTTCTAAGAATATAATCCCCCATTTACCGAAATCACTTCTCCGGTTATATACGCAGCACCTTCGCTTGCTAAAAACGCAACGGTGTGTGCAACTTCTTCCGTGGTTCCAAACCGTTTTAATGGTACCATATTTTTTAATTCGGCTTCATTCAGCCCTTCGGTCATATCTGTTTTAATAAAACCTGGCGCAACTGCATTTACGGTAATTCCTTTGCGGCCGATTTCCTGTGCCAGTGCTTTGGTGGCACCAATAACGCCGGCTTTTGCTGCAGAGTAATTGGTTTGTCCCGGCAACCCCTTAAGGCCCGATAAGGAAACAATATTAATGATGCGGCCGTATTTTTTCTGCAGCATGCCGTTAACTACCAAACGGGTTACATAAAAGAATCCGTCAAGATTTGTCTTTAACACGCTATCCCATTGCTCATCTTTCATAAATATCATCAGCCCGTCATCTCT
>JBBQLS010000115.1:0-11203 GCA_038328115.1 Chitinophagales bacterium | reverse complement strand
CCCTGTATAATGTCATCCTTCATCGTCTTTGCACTTAAAAAGAACAAAGGCACATCAGGATTTACATCGCGTATTTCTTCAGCCAGCGTAAATCCGTCCATATTGGGCATCATTACATCCAGCAGACAAAGGTCAAATTTTTCACGTTGAAATGCAGCCAGGCCAAGCTTTCCGTCTCTTTCCAGTGTTACATCATAATCATTTAATTCCAGATAGTTTTTAAGTACCATGCCAAGGTTTGTATCATCTTCGCAAAGTAGTATTTGTGGTTTTACGGGTTCCATGTTTTTTAGGTTTGATGCAAATAAAAATTAAATCAAAGTTTATACAGCGAATATAGTGCCTAATTTTTTGTTAAAGGTAGATTTTGTCATTAGTAATTAAGTCACTGGTCATTTTTTGGTGGAGAAGATTTGCCAATGCTTTTAATGTAGCTGTTAAGTAAAAAATGGCATTCTTTCAATTTGTTCAGTAAGCTGTTATATTCTTCTTCGTTAATTAATTTACGGTTAAAGGCTTTTTGATTGGCAGTTTTGGTTTCAAAAAGTGAGCCTCTTGCATACCAGCAAAAGTTTTTATTTTCTTTGTAATGAAATCTCCCATATCCTTCTGAAATATTCAATGCTATTGAATCTACTGCTCTCAGGTACTGGTCGCCTAAACTCTTTTTATTAAGAAGCTCCCATTTAACAGTAATATTGAAAACCAACTCGCCTATTTCCATAGCAAGCTGGTAAACTTTTAATTCTTCAAGTAAAATCATAAATGCTGTTTTAAAAATCAAAATAATATTAATTCAGAATACTTCAAAAATGACTTAATAACCAATGACTAATGACTTTTCAGATATTTCCTGTCTGTAAGAGTTTTAAGAAAAGCAACCAGATCCTTTTTTTCTTTTTCAGAAAGATTCAACGGGCTTTTTAAAGCATTATCTATGTTGATGGCATCGGGTACAAATTTTGTCGGATCGTTATAGTATTCCACCACTTCTTCCAGCGTTTTAAACATGCCGTTGTGCATGTAGGGAGCTGTAACGGCAATATTGCGCAGGCCAGGTGTTTTAAATTTCCCTTTATCAGCTTCTTTATTGGTAATATTGAACAAGCCTGCATCATTTAAATCTTTGCCATTGTACAGCCCAATATTTTTAAATTCATCAGTAGTAAAATCTTCCATACGGTGGCAATCAAAACATTTGGCTTTATCGCCCACAAATAATTCCCTGCCTCTTTCTTCCGATGCGGATAAGTTTTTAATACTGTTGCTCCAGTCGTCAAATTTACTGTCAACGGTTTCCAGTGTTTTTTCGTAGGCCGAAAATGCAGCTGCCAGGTTTTTTGCATCCGGCTTTTGCCCGAATATTTTTTGAAACATCTGTTTGTATTCTCTGGACTGGTTGAGCCTTTTAACCGCTTCATCAATCGGCAATCCCATTTCATCGGGGTTTTGAATGGGCATTAAACATTGCTCTTCCAGCGACGAAGCCCTGCCATCCCAAAAATAATAAGGCCGGTTTTTCATGTTTAAAACTGATGGGGTATTGCGTTTGGTAAGTTTGCCTGCTATGCCCACACTAAAAGCAATGGTATCGGCAAAAGCAAATTGTGGTTTGTGGCAACTGGCGCAACTTACAGATGAATCGCCGGAAAGTATTTTTTCGGAAAATAATTTTTTGCCAAGGGCGGCTTTGGTTTTGATGTCTGTATTTTGTTTCTCAAAAAAAGAACTGATTACAACAATAGTAAAAACAGCTGCCAAAAATGTGAGAAATATTTTTTTCATCAGTACAAATTTACTGATATGGGTGTAAAAATCTTCATCAACATATAAATTACAGTTTGTACCTTTCAAAAAAATAATTTTCTATGGCAAACAAAGAAGCATTTATAGAAGCTATAAAAAATGGCTATACGTTTAAAGGCGAAGCTGTAAAAATTGGCGCCGCCATGCTGGATGGAGAGCTGGTACCGGAGGCGGGTATTTATCTTCCCCTTAAAACCTTAAACCGTCATGGCCTTATTGCGGGGGCAACCGGTACTGGTAAAACCAAAACTCTGCAGGTTATCAGCGAGTTTTTAAGCGATAATAGTGTGCCGGTAATGATGATGGATATTAAAGGCGACCTGAGCGGCATTGCAGCCATGGGTACCACAAATGACAAGATAAAAGAACGTTATCAAAAACTGAATATTGAATACAAGCCGGCTTTATTTCCGGTTGAGTTCATGACTTTGACGGGGCAAAAAGGTGTTCATTTAAGAGCAACAGTAAGTGAATTTGGCCCTATATTATTAAGTAAGATATTAGAGCTGAACGATACACAGGGCGGTGTGGTAGCCATGATATTTAAATACTGCGATGATACTAAACTGCCTTTGCTCGACTTAAAAGATTTTATAAAAGTGCTGCAGTATATTGGTGATGAAGGCAAAGACGAAATTGAAAAGCAGTACGGAAAAATTTCAACTTCATCAACCGGTACCATTTTACGAAAAGTAATTGAACTGCAGCAGCAGGGCGCCGATATTTTCTTTGGTGAAAAAAGTTTTGAAGTAGATGACCTGATGCGTATTGCTGATGACGGCAGGGGAATGATCAGCGTTTTACGTGTTACCGACCTGCAGGATAAGCCCAAACTCTTCTCTACTTTTATGTTGCAGATGCTGGCTGAACTATATGCCAGTTGCCCGGAAGAAGGCGATATGGACAAACCCAAACTGGTTATGTTTATTGATGAGGCGCATTTGATTTTTAATGAAGCAAGTCCGGCATTGCTGCAACAGATTGAAACCATTGTAAAGCTGATACGTTCAAAAGGCATTGGTATTTTCTTTTGCACGCAAAACCCTATGGATGTTCCTGCAAGTGTATTATCACAACTGGGATTAAAAGTGCAACATGCTTTGCGTGCCTTTACTGCCGCCGACAGAAAGGTGATAAAACAAACTGCGGAAAATTATCCCGAAACTGAATTTTATAAAACAGAAGACCTGATAACCCAAATGGGAATTGGCGAGGCATTGATTACCATGCTGAATGAAAAGGGTATTCCCACCCCGCTGGCACAGACCATGCTTTGTGCACCACGTAGCCGTATGGATGTGTTGACGGATGATGAGATTGATGCGATTAACGCCAAATCGAAAATGGTGGCTAAATACAACAAAACCATTGACAGCGAAAGTGCTTACGAAATACTAACCGCTAAATTACAGGAAGCAGCAGATAAAACGGCGCAGGAAGCGGCAGACAATACTACTACATCAAACAAACCGGGTAAAGAACCCGAATCTACTTTTGAAAAAGTGGCAAATAATACTATTGTAAAAAGTATGATGCGTACTGCCGGCACTACTATTGTGCGTTCTTTACTTGGCGCTTTGGGATTGGGTGGAAGAAGCAGCAGTTCTAAAAGCAAAAGCTGGTTCTGATATTAGTTTATCAATTACTTACGAAGTGCCGGTTATTAAACCGGCACTTCGTATTTTTAGGGTATGATAAAATTGCAGAAAATTTTTCAGCATCGTTTTGGCCCGCTGGCTGTACTTGCCCTGATTATTTTTACACTGAGCTTTATAACCCGTGTAACTTTATTGATTATTAGCTGGCCCAACCTGGAACTGAGCTTTTTACGGTTGACAGGTATTTTTTTGATTGGCATTTTTTATGACATCATTGTGTGGAGTTTTTTTTTCATACCCGTTGCTTTTTATTGCTGGCTTATGAAAGACAGCTGGTATCAAAAAAAATGGCAACGCATACCGCTATTCTTTCTCTTCTTTTTAATTACATTGATACTTGTTTTAAATGTGGGTGGCGAAATTATCTTCTGGGATGAATTTAATGTGCGCTATAATTTTATTGCAGTTGATTACCTGGTTTATACAACCGAAGTGATGGGCAATATCTGGGAGTCGTATAATATTCCTTTAATTGGCGCTGCAGTCATTATTGCTGTTGCAGCCATTCTTTTTTTTGTAAGAAAAAAAATAACTGCTTCGCAGCAGGTAAGTATGCGTTTTGGAAGGCGAACTGTTTTCTTTTTTGGTTTTATGCTGATACCTGTTGCCGGTTATTTTTTAGTAAATAATCGGGTTAAAAATATCAGCGATAATAATTATGTAAACGAGCTGGGTGGCAATGGTATTTATGAATTTGGGTCTGCCTTCTGGAACAACGAGATTGATTACAATAAATTTTACGCCACGCAAAACGATACTGCTAATTTTAAAATACTGCGCAGCATGTTGCAGGCATCTAACGCAACTTTTGGTAATGATCCTTTAAGTATTGAACGGAGAATACAAAATGACAGTCCCGAACATAAATGGAATGTTGTACTAATCAGCGTTGAAAGCTTAAGCGGCGATTATTTAAAACGCTTTGGCAATACTGAAAATATCACACCATATCTTGATTCATTAATTCCGCATGGCCTGTGGTTCGACCAGTTTTATGCATCTGGCACCAGAACCGTTAGAGGGCTGGAAGCCTTATCTATGGCTATTCCGCCAACACCGGGGCAGTCCATTGTACGCAGGCCCGATAATGCAGATATGTTTACGATGGGTGGTGTTTTAAAAACAAAGGGTTATGACGTGAATTATATTTATGGCGGCAATTCCTTCTTTGATAATATGGGCAAGTATTTCAGCAACAGCGGTTATAAAGTGCTGGATCAAAGAGATATTCCGGATAGTATGGTACACCTTACCACTGCCTGGGGCTGCGATGATGAAGCTGCTTTTAATTTTACCATCCGGCAATGCGATAAAAGTTTCAGCAGCAATAAACCGTTCTTTAATCATATTATGACTGTGAGCAATCATCGGCCATACAGTTATCCTGAAGGGCGGATAGACATTGACCCGAAGTATCAATCCATACAGGGTGCAGTCAAGTACACCGATTATGCTATTAATAAATTTATTAAAGATGCTCAGCAAAAACCCTGGTTCAACAATACGTTGTTTGTAATTGTTGCAGATCATTGCGCAAAAAGTGCAGGCAAAACCGATCTGCCGGTAAACCGCTACCATATTCCCTGTATAATATACGCCCCGCAATTGGTAAAACCTGCTATTGAAAACAGGCTGGTAAGCCAGATTGATCTTGCCCCAACGATTTTAGGATTGATGAACCTGAATTATACCAGCCGGTTTATGGGTTACGACATATATCATATGAACCCTGGGAACGAACGTGCATTTATAAGTACTTACCAGAATATGGGTTTTATTAAAGATGGTAAGCTTGTTATTTTGTCTCCGCAGCAAAAAATCAAAAGTTTTGTCCCTGATTTTACTACCGGCGCAAACGTTGCCACAACAAATGTAAACATAATTGTAAATGAAGCAATTGCCTGGTATCAGGGGGCAAGTTACCTGTATAAAAAAGGAAAGTACAGTATGGTTCGATAAATAGTTATATAATATACTAAGTATTGATAGTCAATTATTTAATTGAATTTTGGGGCAGGTATTTTCACCCGTTTTGTATAAAATTGTGAAAATTTTTAATTAAAATGTTGCACAGTAGTAAAAACCACATTATCTTCGTATCGGTTTTTCATAGGATATTGGATTTTAAAGCGGGACTAGATTTCTATCTTGGTCCCTTTTTTTATTTTTATACCCTACTTTTTGATGAATACCCTATTTTTCCATCCTTATCAGTTTTTATTTTTTCTTCTGCCAGCAGGTAGTTGATTATTTTCCACAGCTTCTCTTTTTTTATGCCTTTCATGGTTATCAAAATCTCTTCAACCGAAAGATATTGTTCTTTAATACAGCTAATTATTTGTGTGGAAATGGCAGTAAATTCTTCAGCCGAAATATACAGTGCTTTTTCATTGATGCAGTTATCACAAATACCGCAGGCATTTATTTTTAAGGGTGTAAAATAACCTGCAATATGCTGACTTCTGCAACCGCTTACTTTTTTTATATATCCAATCATGGCATTTACCCTGTCCTCAAAATTTTGTTTTCGTTTTAAATAATCAAAGGTGTTCACCTGGTAATTATCATTATACATACGGTTTTGCAACAGCGTAATCTGCGGCGCTTCTTTTTGGGCCGAGTAACTGATGATTCCATAATTATGCAACTTCTGCAGATCTGCTTTTACCGAACCAATATCTGCCTGTATAAATTTTGCCAGGTTACTTTCATAAACAGTAGCCGGAAAATCAAAAATACCTTCGTAAGACCGCAGCAATCCTTTTATCATTGGTTCCAGCGCAGGTTGTTGTTTTTCAAAATCGGTGAGTTCCTCCCGATTGGTTGTAAAAACAACCGTAGAAGGTTTAAAAAAAACTTCGTTGAAGCTGATGATATCTTCCTGCTCCAGAGCTTTAATGGCATAGGTAGCAGTGAGAATATTTAGTTTAAAGGCATTTGAAAAAACGGAAATATCAAAATCATAACTCAGTCCTTCGCCGCTTCCTGCTGCAACCTGCAGGTGGTTCATCAGCCCAATGTAAACCTGTTTAATTGCTGCTTCTTCCGGAAAACGGATATTTGATTGCTCCTGCAGGTTTTGAATTTCTTTCATGTTGTACAGTAAAACTGCATAAGCTCTTTTTCCATCCCTGCCCGCCCTGCCTGCTTCCTGGTAATAATTTTCCAGGCAATCGGGTACATCGTAATGTACCACCACCCTTACATCGGGCTTGTCTATCCCCATACCAAATGCATTGGTGCTTACAATCACCCTTGTTTTATTTGTGATCCAGTTTTCCTGTTTTTTATTTCTTTCTTCATTGTTTAAACCTGCGTGGTAGTAATCAGCATTTATACTATTCAGTTTCAGTAAGTCGGATATCTCTCTGGTGTGTTTACGGCTTTTGCAATAAACAATGGCAGTGCCGGACACATTTTTAAGTATCTCCAGTAATTTGTTTTGTTTAGAAGGGACATTAAAAACAGAATAAGAAAGATTAGGCCGCTCAAAAGACTGCTGAAATCTCTTCCACTCGTGAACTCCCAATTCCGTCTTTAAGATGTTAGGGGGCTTTAGCTTATCACAAATATCATCCTGCACAACTTTAGTTGCAGAAGCTGTAAGCGCCAACACGGGCACAGCAGGCAGCAGTTCACGCAACGCAGCAATACGCAAATACGGCGGCCTGAAATCGTAACCCCATTGAGAAACACAATGAGCTTCATCCACAGCCAGCAAATTGATATGCATGGCCGGCAGCATTTCTAAAAACAAATTTGTTTCCAATCTTTCGGGCGAAGCATACAGAAATTTATAATTACCATAAGCCGCATTCTGCAATGTTTTTTTTATTTCGATAAAGCTCATGCCGGAGTAAATAGCCAAGGCGGGAATTCCTTTTTTCTTCAGGCTTTCAGCCTGGTCTTTCATTAAAGCAATGAGCGGGCTTACTACCAGACAGATACCATCTTTTGCCATGGCAGGCACCTGGAAGCAAATAGATTTACCACCGCCGGTTGGCAATAACGCCAGCGTATCTTTTCCATCCAATACGGCATTGATGATATCTTCCTGCAGCGGACGGAAACCATCATAACCCCAATATTGTTTTAAGATTTCGTGGATGTTCAAGATTGATAATTGTGGCCTGAAATTAAACTACTTTCTTAAACTTCAGCCATATAGAATTAAGTGCCAGCACCACATCGCTGAAACCCATGGCCAGGGCCGCAAAACCGGGTTGTAATAAACCAACAGCAGCAATGGGTATGGCAACTATATTGTAAATAAAGGCCCAGAAGAGGTTGCCTTTTATGGTGATGAAAGTATGTTTGCCCAAACCCAAAGCCAATGGTAAATGCTGAATACCCTTATTCATTAAAACAACCTGGGCACTTTGTACAGCCAGTTGTGTTGCATCGCTCATGGAAATACCGATGGTTGCTTTAGCAAGTGCCGGTGCGTCATTAATACCATCACCCACCATGGCAACGGGTGATTCACTGTTTAACTGTCCGATGATCTGCAGTTTTTCTTCCGGAGTTTTTTCGGCATACACTTTATCAATGCCTAAAGTATCCCCAATTTTTTTTGTACGCTCCAGGCTATCACCACTTAGTAAAATGGTTTGTATGTTTTTTGAATGCAGGTAACTGATCACTTCCTTTGCTTCGGGCCGTATCTCATCTGCCATATCAAACCAGCCAACCAGTTTTTCATTCTGTAATAAATAAGCGGTATGAGATGTATCTTCTGTAAGTGCCGAAGCAATTTTATAAGAACCCAATTGGTAAACATTGCCGGTTGCATCTTCAGCCTTCATGCCCAGGCCTTTTATTTCTTCCACTTTTTTCCAGTTAATAGGATTACTTATTTTCCAATCGGCAGTTATTGCTTTGGCAATGGGATGATTCGAATATTTTTCCAACGAAAAAACAAGCTGCTTAAATAAATCTTCATTGATAGAAGTATGAAAGTTGCTTATGCTCATCTGTCCTTTCGTAAGCGTTCCTGTTTTATCAAAAACAACGGTTGTAATACTTTTAAAAAGCTCCAGGCTTTTTGCATTGCGGAATAAGATGCCGTTTTTTGCTGCACGGCCCAGCCCAACAGCAATGGCAGCCGGCGTTGCAAGGCCCATGGCACAGGGGCAACTGATCACCAGCACAGCAATACTTCTCATGAGCGAATTGGTGCCGCTAATATCAAACCCAAAATAGTTTATTAAAAAAGTGAGGATCGCAATGCCCAAAACTGTCGGTACAAAAATGGCGCTTATCTTATCGGCCAGTTGTTGTATCGGTGGCTTTTCTCCCTGTGCCTGCTTTACCAGTGTAAGTATATTGCTGAGCACCGTATCTTTTCCTACCGCAGTAACCTGGGCTTTAACGGTCCCATCCGTGATGATACTTCCACCCATTAACGCATCTTTTTTTATTTTGTGAATAGGTTTGCTTTCGCCGGTTAATAATGCTTCGTTTACATGCACATCGCCCCACAAAATTTTACAATCAATGGGAACCTGTTCTCCGGTTTTTATTAAGATGAGATCGCCCACATGTAGTGAAGTATTTTCAACCGGAAAGATCAGCTCTTTATGTTCTTCATCAAAAGCGATCATGTTGGCCATTACTTTTTGGTGCGAAGCCAGCTTGTTAAGTTCATCCTGTGTTGATGCAACCGATTTATGTTCTATCCATTCGCCCAAAAATACCAGTGTGATGATGGTGGCTGTGGTTTCGTAAAAAACATAATCCATACCCAGGTTGCCAATGCTGCCAATTAAACTATAAACAAATGCAGCAGTGGCACCAATGGCAATCAATACATTCATATTGGGTATTCCATGGCGTAAACTTTTAACAGCACTCACCCCAAAATAACCCATGCCAACAAGGTATACCGGAATACAAATTGCAAACTGAATCCATGGACTCATTAAAAAATGAATATGCCATGGCAGCATGTGCAGCATTAATACCAATGTAAAAGGAAGGCAGAAAAGGAAACGGTTTAGATGATTTGAAAATAAATTTTGAATTTTAAATTTTGAATTTTGAATTGAATCAGCCGTTGTTTCGTTCACAACTTTGTAGCCTAAAATTTTAATTCCCTTTGTAAGTTCCTCTTTTGTTTTATTGCCGTTTAATTCAAAACTTACTTCACCACCAATAAAATTCACTTTTACATCCTTCAATCCCTCTTTTTCAAGATACCGGTTAATGGTTAATGCACAGTTGGTGCAGGTCATTCCTTCTACTTTCCAGTCAACTTTTTCCATATTGCAAAATTATTCTTTGATATTGTGACTGTATTACTAATGAAGGAAAATATCTTTGCAACATGGAGGTAAATTTTTCACTGAACGAGATAGCTGCTGCTGCCCAAACCCTGCTGGCTGAAACCAGCCATTACAAAGTATTTGCCTTTCATGGTGAAATGGGTGCCGGTAAAACTACTTTCATACATGCATTGTGCGAAGCCATGGGTGTTGAAGATGTTGTGAGCAGTCCCACTTTTTCTATTATCAACCAGTATAAAACAAAAAAGGGAGATACGGTTTACCACATGGATCTTTACCGTATTAAGGACGAAAACGAGGCCGTAAATGCCGGTGTGGAAGATTGTCTGTATTCGGGCAATATATGCCTGGTTGAGTGGCCAGATAAAGCTGCCGGTATTTTACCTGATAATACGCTGCACGTTTATATAACATCAATTGCTGATAATAGCCGAAAGCTGAAAATAAATTTGTAATTTGTAAGCTTTCAAACGCATCAGTATGGCAACTTCAAAACCCTTTGTCTCCCCTTCATTTACCTACGAAACCCTGGAAGAAACCCTGGACATAAAACCAAAAGGGGCAGAGTTGCTGATTGGTATTCCCAAAGAAAATTCGTTTAACGAAAACAGGATCGCCCTTACACCCGAGGCAGTGGGCGTTATGCTTGCCAATGGCCACCAGGTTGTTGTGGAAAGCAAGGCTGGCGACGGAGCCAGTTATACCGACAATGATTACAGCGAAGCAGGTGCAAAAATCGCTTACGATAAAAAGGAAGTTTTTGAGTGTGATATCATTGTAAAAAGTGCGCCGGTAAGTGAAAGCGAATGTGAATTGCTGAAGCCAAATCAATTCATTATTTCCCCCATTCACATGGCGGTGATGAAGCGTGAGATTTTGCAGAAGATGATGGATAAAAAAATTACTGCACTAAGTTTTGAAAATTTAAAAGATGACACCGGTCATAATCCCATTGTACGCAGTATGAGTGAGATTGCGGGGAGTGCCGTGATGTTGATTGCCGGACAATATTTAAGCAAAACAAATAATGGTAAAGGCGTTTTGGTAGGAGGCATCAGTGGTATACCGCCTACGAAAGTAATTATAATTGGTGCCGGTATTGTGGGTGAATATGCAGCCCGTACCGCTTTAGCAATGGGTGCCAGCGTAAAGGTTTTTGATAACAGTATTTACCGGTTAAAGCGTTTGCAGAATAATATTGGTGTTCGTATGTGGACATCGGTACTGGAACCAAAAATTTTGGCTAAGCAATTAAAAACCTGCGATGTGGCTGTTGGTGCATTGAGTGGTGCCGCAGGCAGAACGCCAATAGTAGTAACAGAAGAAACAGTAAGCAGGATGCGCCCCGGCAGCGTTATTGTTGATGTGAGTATTGATCATGGTGGTTGTTTTGAAACCAGTAAAGTAACCAGCCATGAAAAACCGGTTTTTACAAAGTACGATGTAATACATTAT
>JBBQLS010000114.1:0-11247 GCA_038328115.1 Chitinophagales bacterium | reverse complement strand
TGCACTTGATCTTCATTTACACGATACTTATTTTGTGGTAGCTCACTTTCATATTGTAATGGGTGTGGCATCCTTCTTTGGCATGTTTGCCGGAGTATATCACTGGTTCCCTAAAATGTTTGGTCGTTATTTAAATAATACCTTGGCTTTTATCCATTTCTGGGTAACTATTGTAGGAGCGTATTTGATTTTCTGGCCAATGCACTACCAAGGCCTTGCCGGAATGCCAAGGCGCTATTATGATTTTTCAGGCTGGACCTCATTTAACCAGTTCAGCGGGCTTAATGAGTTCATCAGTTTTGTTGCCATGATCGTTTTTGCTACCCAGTTGTTGTTTGTTTTTAACTTCTTCTATAGTATGTTCAAAGGACGAAAAGTAACAGATCCCAATCCATGGGGAGCCAATACACTGGAGTGGACAACACCAATCAATCCCGGTCACGGAAACTGGCCTGGAGAGATTCCTGAAGTATATCGCGGAGCATATGATTATGCAAAAGATGGCAAAGAGTTCATTCCGCAGAATGTACCTGTAGGGGATGCTGAATCGAAGCATTAAAAACCCCTCCGCCTCCTGCCCTTCAACTTTGCTCAGGATGAGGGGGAACTATGGAGGAGATAGAAGCGATTTATTTAAAAGGTAATTAAAGATTAAAAAAGTGAGAATGGGGAAGAGATTATGAATAACGAGAAAACCATAACCAATTCAACATCGTTTGGTTTGGCAAGTAAAGTGAAAGATTATTTTCAATTGATCAAGTTCACTTTAAGTTTTATGGTGGTGTTCAGCACGGTGGTTAGTTTTTTAATAGCACCCAATGAACAGTTTTATGTTCGTGAAAAATTAATATCAGTTCTTTTACTTTTTGTTGCAGGGATGCTGGTAACCGGTTCGGCAAACGCCATTAACCAGGTACTTGAAAAAACATCTGATGGGTTGATGATGCGTACAGCCAAAAGGCCGGTAGCAAGCGGAAGAATGAGTGTGAATGAAGCGGGTGTTTTTGCTTTCATTACTGGTGCTGCAGGCGTGTTTATGATGTGGAAATTTTTTAACACCGAGAGTGCAATGGTTAGTTTATTCAGCCTTTTTTTATATGGCTTTATTTACACACCACTCAAAAAAGTTAATTCAATTTCTGTATTGGTTGGCGCTATACCAGGCGCATTACCCTGCTTAATTGGCTGGGTTGCAGCCTATGGTAACGAACCAATCAGTTGGACCGGAGCCTGGGTATTATTTGGCATTCAGTTCTTGTGGCAGTTTCCACATTTTTGGGCGATTGCCTGGCTGGCGCATAAAGATTATACAACAGCTGGTTTTAAGTTGTTACCTGCCGATAAGGGTCCCACAAAGTTCACCGCAATGCAAAGTGTTATTTACAGCGCATTGATGATACCAATGGGATTTGTACCTTATTATACAGGCATAACCGGCAGGACGAGTTTGTTTATTTTGCTTGCCTGCAATGTGTGGATGGTTTATGTAAGTGTGTTGCTGTTTTTACGAATGGATGCAAAGAGTGCAAGAAGGGTAATGTTTAGTTCTTATTTTTATTTGATGATTGTTTTACTGGCATTGTTTGCCAACAGGGTGTAAAGCCCAAACATCCTCCTATGGAGGAGATGACAGCGAAGAATTGCAAAGAATAATTAAAAATGAGTAAAGAAATATTGTAGAAGAGTGGTTATTTTTTTTATTAAAAAGAAATAATGACTAAGTATCCTTGCCAATGAAGATGAACTATGATAGTATGCTTGGTATCAAAAAAATAAAATAAAATCTTCTCCATTTTCTTCCGCCGCGGCGGAGAGATAGAGGGGGCCGGAATAAATGATATGACTACAGTGGCAATGGAACAAAGAAAAAAAATTCATCCGCATAAATTTACCTTGTGGGTGGGCATCGGCAGTTTACTGATGATGTTTGCAGGGTTTACGAGCGCTTATATAGTTAAGCGAAATCTGGCAAACTGGCAAACATTTGATTTGCCCCGGTTTTTTTGGTACAGCACTACAGCAATCCTATTGAGCAGTGTAACCATTTACCTGGCAGAAAAAGCTTTTAAGCAACGGGAGATGAGAAAATACCGGAGTCTGGTATTTGCCACGCTGGTATTGGGAGTTCTTTTTTTTGTTTTTCAGATTTTTGGCTTTTTGCAATTGTGGCAGAAAGGAATAACACTTCAGGCAAATGTGTCTTACTCTTTTATGTACGTAATTGTTATTGTACATGCTGCACACGTTTTAGGAGGCCTTATCGCTTTGATAGTGTTGTTTGCAAAAGCATTCAGTACAAAAACAAGAAGCTACAACAGTGTTCCGGTTGAACTGGTAAGCACATACTGGCATTTTGTAGATGTGTTGTGGATTTATTTGCTGATATTTTTAATAATGATAAGATAGAAAATAAGGTTTTTTGTAATTAGTTTTTAATTTTTAGAATTTACACAGATATGTCAACAACTGCGATACCAACAAATACCAAATGGTGGAACGGAGGAAGAAGCCCCTTCAATGTAAGCTATGGTAAAGTGATGATGTGGTACTTTTTAATGAGTGATGCTTTTACTTTTGGAGCATTTCTTATCAGCTATGGTACCATCCGCTTTAGTGTAAACCATTGGGCCGACCCCAATCATGTATTCAATGCATTTCCGCTTGCCGGCCATGCAAATTTACCCTTGGCGTTTGTAAGTTTAATGACGTTTATCCTCATCTTCAGTTCGGTAACGATGGTGCTGGCGGTGCATGAAGGGCATAACATGAATAAGAAAGGAGTTGAGAAATATATGATCTTGACTATACTTGGCGGGCTTGCTTTCTTAAGTTGCCAGGCCTGGGAATGGACGCATTTAATAACCGGCGATCATGCGGTTTTAGTTAATGGCCATATTGAACATTGGGGTACTACGGTTAGTAAAAACCCATGGGGCCCCGAAGTTATGTTTAATGGCCAGGAAGTTGCAACACCGGGCCCTATTGCATTTGGTGGTTACTTCTTTGGAATAACCGGTTTCCACGGTTTTCACGTATTTAGCGGGGTTATCATTAATGTGATAATGTATATAAAAACAAAACTTGGCCATTTTGATCAGCGTGGCCATTATGAAATGATTGAAAAAGCAGGACTATACTGGCACTTTGTAGATTTGGTTTGGGTGTTTGTATTCCTTTGCTTTTATCTTATATAAAATCGAATTAGAAAATTATTTTAAATAGTTGAATTATGAGTAATGTTGTTTCATCACCCGAAATAAGTTTTGCACCTGAACATACTGGGGGCACGAAAAGAATATGGAGAGTTTTTTGGTTGCTATCTGCCATTACTGTTGCGGAATTGGCACTTGGGTTAAGTATTTATACTATTCACAAAGGGCCAAGTCCATCTGCATCACTCGTGCTGTTTTTTAAGGGGGTAGTTTGTATTTTAACTATGGCCAAAGCGTATTACATTGTTTCCGTCTTTATGCATCTGGGCGATGAGATCCGGAATATGATTATGACCGTTGTCGTTCCGCTTATGTTGTTTGTTTGGTTTCTAACAGCCTTTCTTTGGGATGGCAATAGCTGGAAAACATTGCGTAATACCAATGGAGGTTCCCATCCTGCTAAAACAGAACAGCACCAGTTGCCGGCAGTTGAGAAAGACGCAAAACCGTAATGATCTTTAATCAAGAAAAATATTGACCATCTCTGCAACAGCAGGGATGGTTTTTTGTTTTATGTATAAAATGATTTTCATTGCCGTAAATTTGCTGCGTTATTAACAAAATTTATGAATAAGAAAGCAATTTTAGCATTGATGCTTGCAATGGTTATGCCATTTGCAGGTTATTTTATAATTGATTATTTAAGTAAAGATGCTGTACACATGCCCCGCAGGTATTTTGAGCCAGACAGGGTTGATGTTATTGAAAAGAACGGCAAAACTACAACAGATACTATCTGGCATAAAGTAAAGAATATTGAATTTACAAATCAACTTGGAAAAAAAGTTTCTCTCTACGATTTGCACGGAAAAATTATTGTAATTGATTTCTTTTTCACAAGATGCCCAAGTATTTGCCCTGGTCTTGCCCGCAGTATGAAACGCCTGCAGAATTCATTTTTAAAAAACGACAGCATTGTACAGTTTGTATCAATAAGTATAGATCCTGAACATGACTCAGTACCGCAACTGAGAGCTTTTGCCGACCGGTATAATGCAAATCACGATAGCTGGTGGTTTGTAACGGGGAATAAAAAAGAGATTTACGACTTTGCGCTGAATGAGTTGAAGGCAGGCCTTGCTGACAAAGAAGTTGACTCCTCCTTTATTCATACAGAAAATTTCTTTTTACTCGACAGTAGTTTTATTGTAAGAGGCTGGTACAATGGTTTTGATACGGTTAAACAGGCAAGGCTGGTGCAGGATATACCTTTACTGATGCTTGAAAAAGACAGGAAAAAACCCTCGGTGTTCCTGGAGTTTATACCCATATTACCCATCATATTTATAGCGATAGGAATTGTTTTTGTTGCTGTAATTATTTTTAACCGCAAAAAAAATAAAGAGGAAAAAAGAGCATAACCATGTTACAGCCATCACTAACAAAGAATGATAAAAAAGCAAAGCTTTTAATTTACGCAGTATCTATAGTTGTATTTGCCGCTGTTGTTTTTTTAAGTAAGTACAAGCTCCAGGTTGATCTCGGTTTTAATGTACATGTATTTGCAAAAGTAAATGCAATTATTAATTCAATGGTTGCAGTTTTGTTACTGGCCGGGCTTTTTACCATTAAACAAAAAAAATATGTACTGCATAAAAAAATAATGTTGTCGGCAATAGTGCTCTCTGTTTTGTTTTTGATTTCTTATATAGCGCATCATTTACTGGCTGGTGATACCAGATACGGCGATATCAACCACGATGGTATTTTAAGTACGGATGAAAAAGCTATGGCCGGCAACCTGCGGATGATTTATTATTTTATTCTCATTACCCATATTCCGTTGGCAGCAATCATCCTGCCCTTTATTTTATTTACTGCTTACCGTGCATTAACCGGCGAATATGATAAGCATAAGAAGCTGGTGAGAATTACCTGGCCGGTATGGTTTTACGTGGCAGTAACCGGTGTAGTGGTTTACCTGATGATAAGCCCATATTATAATTAAGCGAACATGCAAAAAGGGAACGCTTTTAAAGGATTAAATATCATTCATAAAGCTTTGATGGCAGGGCAGCTATTATTTGCAGCGGCTTCTTTTTACCTTATCTATTCAAAAGCAGTTTTACCAATAGAGACAGACCTGGACAAGGTTTTACAGGTTGCAGCATTGATAATGGCAGCCGGCGGAATATTTGGAGGAATGAATATTTTTAAGAAGAAGCTGGTGCAACTACGTGACATGCAAACTGCTGCAAAGGAAAAATTTGATCTGTACCGTTCCGCCTGTATCATTCAATGGGCGCTTATGGAAGGACCTTCCATCTTTTGTGTTATCTGTTTTATTCTTACCGGTAATTATGCATTTCTTGCCCTGATGCTGGTTGTTCTTTTTTTATTTGCCCTGATGGCGCCATCAAAAAGTAAATTGATGCTGCAGTTGCAGATAAGTGAAGCAGAGCTTGATGATCTATAGAACCGGGTCAACCACAATTTTTGTTTTACTGAAATAAGTTATCAGCACATTTATTTTATCACCCACTTTTAAGTTGGCAGGTAAGTTATCAGCAGTTGGAGAGATTTTTGCCTGCACCTTCTCACCGAATAAATTAAGATAAATACCATATTCAGTAATCTTATATATTTCAGCAGATATCGGTTCATTTTTTTTTAAGGCTCTTTCTGCAGAGTAATATTCCGGAATGAATTTTAAAGTAAAAAGCGAGGCAGTAATTTTTTCTTTTTTATCCAGGTTGTCTAACGCAAATGTTACCGCTTCATTTAATTCTTCATCGCTGGGTTTAACCTGCCAGGGAGAAGTGATAACCGGGAAGAAAAGATAACTGTCAATTTCTTTTACAAAATATTTGTCATCAATAATTTTTAAATAGCCGGTAAAATTGTTTTCGGTTCTGGCTTTATTAATGAGTACATCCAACGCATTGTTGTATAAAAATTTAATATCCGATGCAACCATCTTATCTCCACGACCCGACAGGCCTACAGTAAAACTTACAGTATCTCCAATATGAAAAACATGCTTTATTTTCAGTTGCTTTTCTGCAACACTGCCATTTACCACTTTCTTCTTACCGTTAAATTCGTATTCGATAATGATATACTGTTTTTCATGGTTAACGAAAGAAACATTGCCGGTTTGTAAAGTGTTGCTCATGTTAAATTTTTTTATTAAAATGTCCGGTAATGTAAATTTTTATCAGGAAATAACTGTAAAATTATAATGCCAATGCTTCTGCCGGATCCCAAAACTTTGTTTTAAAATCAACCACAGTTTCGTTCTTTATAGCAACGCCGTCTTTTTTTAAAAGTTCTTCCATTGCAGTAGGTGTTGCAAAATGATGTTTACCGGTAAGCATTCCGTTTCGGTTAACAACCCGTTGCGCCGGGATTTCAGGTTTTGCAGTATGCGCTGCATTCATTGCCCAGCCAACCATACGGGCACTTAACTTGGTGCCTAAATAAGCCGCAATAGCGCCATAAGATGTTACTTTACCTTTTGGTATTTGCCGTACAACTTCAAATACATCAGCAAAAAAACTGTATTCTTTTTGGATGCTTTTAGGCTGCTCCTGTTTAACAAATTTTTTTTTAAGATTGGTTATTTTCTTTGCCATTATACATTAAAGATAATAATTCACTGCGTTTTGGCTCAGGAACATTTTTGTATTCATACGGACAATGCTTACATCCATTGCCGCAGCAATGCCCCCTGTCAAGATGATACCTGGCTGTAAGAACAATAAAGCCCTGTTCATTGTAATAAAAATCCTCACCTTCAATCCAACTATTCATCTTTTTGTATTAATTGCTGCAGTTGTTCATCAATATCTTTTATCTGCAATGGTAATGTAAATTTCAGGTAATGTATTTTCTTGCTTTGTGCAATATCAAGGCTTTCGTAGTGCGTTTTTATTTTCAGTTCTTCCTTAACAAATGGTTCGCCATAAACATTGTCCCTATCTTCAACAATTGTTAAATTATAAAGTTCGGCCACTTTTTTTGTGAAAAGATAAAGGTCAGGCGAATCTGTTTTTAAATGAATAAAACCACCAGGCTTTAAAATTTGCTGATACAATCTCAAAAACCGGGGATGCGTTAATCTTTTTTTTGCCTTGGAAATACGCAACTGCGGATCCGGGAAAGTTATCCAAATCTCATCTACTTCACCAGGGTTAAAATAATCAGGCAGCTTTTCAATTTGCGTACGTAAAAAAGCCGCATTGAATAAATTTTCTGCCAGGCATTTTCTGGCACCTATAAACATCCGGTTTCCTTTTATATCAATCCCGATAAAATTTTGTTGTGGATGTAATTGCGACAACCCAACGGTATATTCGCCTCTTCCGCAGGCAAGTTCAAGTATTACCGGGTTGTTATTCTTAAAAAATCCGTGCCATTCCCCTTTCATATTTGTGGGGTATTCCAGCACATTGGCGAAACTTTTTATTGCAGCAAACCGTTCTGATTTTTTTTGTGCCATGGCGGCAAAGATAAATAATCAGTACCTGAAAAATGCTTGAAAAATCAATCATAAATCAAGTAAATTTGTATGGAATTAAACAAAAACTACAATTTATGAATACTGTAATAGTTCCCGTTGATTTTTCGGAAACATCTTTAAATGCCGCCAGATATGCAACCCAATTACTGGCTGGGCATTACGGTGTAACCATCATCCTGTATCACAGCTACAGTAAAGCTTCAGAAGCACCTGCTGTAACTGAAAGCCTTGAAAAACTGAAATCAGATTTAATGAAGGATAATGTTGTGAAAATGGAAATTCTTGCACATGAAGAGTCTGATTTTGTTGATGGACTGGAAAAGGCTACACGGCATCGAAAGGCCGACCTAGTGATTATGGGAATAACCGGAAAATCAGCCATTGCACAGGTACTTTTTGGAAGTAACACGTTAAAGATGGCAGAAAGAAAGGTATGCCCGGTTTTGATAGTGCCGGAAAATGCGACATTTACCCCGATAAAAAATGTAATGCTTACTTCTGATTTTAAAAACACGTTAAATACTACACCTTCAGTACCAATAAAAGCCTTTTTGGATGTATTTAGACCACAATTGCATATAGTGAATGTTGACAACGAACATTATATTTCGTTAACTGAAAATTATGAAGCAGAGAAACAGGAACTGAAACAGATGTTTGCAGATTATAACCCGGAGTTTTATTTTATGCGCTTATTTGATGTGGATGAAGCCATTAACTTATTTGCCGAAAGCAGAAATATTGATCTCATCATCGCTATTCAGAAAAACCGTTCGTTTATTGGCAAGTTATTAAGTGGCAGCAGAACAAAAACATTGACTTACCACAGCAAAATACCGATAATGATAATGCACGAATAAAGGAAAAGCAGATTTGTTTATACTCCTCGTTTAAACGGGGATTTTTTTTGAGCTTTACTCAATCGCATTAAGGCTGTTGATTACTTGAAAGTTTTTTATATTGAAGAATGAGATCACTTCTTCACATAAGCTACCACGAACAGTAATCAGTAAATTTTTTGTTTGTGTTTTTTTGCTATGCATTTTAACTGCTTCAACAATTGATGGGTAGAAGCCTTCGCCGTTAAGCTCCAGCTTTCCAATTTCATCAATTACCAACCACATTGGCTCCTGGTATAATGCGTGCAACAAAATTGAATTGGCTTTTTCAAAAGCAGCCGTATAAAAATTAAATTTCCCGATAGATGTAATCTGTTCTATTGTATTTGCTGTATCAATACATTCGGCACCAAAAATTTCCTTTGTATCAATATTAAGAAACTTTCTACAGCCATTAATATCGGGCATTAATATACCGTGAATATTATTTTGCAACTTGCACCACTCCAGCAACTCACTGGTTTTACCACTTTGTTTAGGCCTTGAAAAAATATAAATACTCATACCGGATTATTAAGAGGTGTTTGTTCAATTAAGCCAGGTTCCCGGTAAGTAAGTGCGGCATAAATTAAAGCTGTAAAAAAAGACTGCCATCTTTTAAAACCATGATGTAATTTACTTTGTTGCCAGGCTAAAGCCGCAAGCTGTTTTAATACAGGCAAAAAAGATAATGTGCTTAACACTTCGTCCCTGTACCTGTTTTCTTTTTTCTTCAATAATTTTTGAATGCCCTTTGTAAACAATGGCCCAATCACTACAAACCATATCAGCAGGGCAGATAAGGTCCATGTAATTGTTTTTAAAACTTCCAGCCACCCTTCTTCCTTATCTGCCGAAAAAAAGAAAAGTATAACTGACAGTATGATCATGACCAGCAATAAAAGCCAGAATTTTTTGTAGTTGGTTTTTTTTAAAGCTTTACTTTCCTTATTAAGATCTGTATTAACTGCTGAGTATTCTTTTAAAATAAGAACCTGGTTGCCTGTATCAAAATTCCGGATGGTGCTATAAGCAAGCCAGGCTATAAAAAACCCTCCCGCCAGGTAAATAAACAGGTAAATACCAATTATCCAGTAACTTCCATTCGATACAATATGTCCCAGTTGCCCACTTGCAAATGCGATCATTTTATCCATTGCTTTCCAAAGTGATTCGCCAAAAAGTAAAGTTAGTACCAATAATTTCTGCATGGCCGATTCAAGCATGGCAATTGTACTTAACAATATGATGCTGATATAATTTACTCGTAACAGGCTGAAAAAAGTAAAACCAAGCAACGCCTGAAATGAAACAGCGATGTAAGCAGTAACTGGCGAGAAAGGGGCCGCCATTGCTTTCACAATCAAAACAATAATTACACTTTTTAAGATCTGTTTGTATGCATGATCCGAAAATTCTGCGATAAGGGAAATCATAATCACAGCCATGCCACCAACCAGCAATCCGGTGAAAGGTATTTGCAGGGCATGCATAATTCCACCAAGTCCGCTTTCGGTAAATGCCCATAAAGCTGTTAATCGCTGAATGGCATTAAAGCGTTGTTCTTTGGAAAAAGGAGGATAAACAGTATTCATATTTACAAATATAATGAACGGATGCTGCAATGAAGATTGATGAAAGTATTGGTGGTTTAAATAGTATGATATTTGTCTGCGTAAAGTCAATTCGTTATTTTTATCGTTGCAACATGCTTGCTGATTGCTGCTAACCCATACTTACGCCTGCAACAGCACTATGCTGTGTTTCAATTTAATAATATGAGTAAAGATATATCTGAGTTTATGAAGGAGGCGATTCGCCTTTCTATAAGCAATGTTGAAGAAGGAAAGGGTGGTCCGTTTGGCGCCGTGGTAGTTAAAGACGGTAAGATTATTGCCCGTGGCATAAACCAGGTTACTACAACCAACGACCCTACAGCTCATGCCGAAGTGGTTGCTATAAGAAATGCCTGCACGGTATTAAATAGCTTTCAATTAGATGATTGCGAAATTTATACAAGCTGCGAACCATGCCCTATGTGCCTGGGAGCAATCTATTGGGCAAGACCTTCCAAATTGTTTTATGCAAATTCAAAGGAAGATGCTACGGCCATAAATTTTGATGACCAGTTTATTTATGAAGAGATAGCAAAGCCAATTGCCGAAAGAAAATTATTTACCAAACAGATTTTAAGGGAAGAGGCGCTGGAGGCGTTTAAAAAATGGAGTGAAAGTACAATTAAAAGGGACTATTGAATGATTCAGTTTATTTTAAATAACCAATTGGTAAATGCCACACAAGCTTCGGGCAGCACGGTACTTGATTATATCAGGTATTACAAAAGGCTGGTTGGCACCAAGATAGGTTGCCGGGAAGGAGATTGCGGTGCCTGTACTATTCTGGTTGGTAGTTTTGAGAATAACAAGTTGGTTTATCGCTCTATGACGAGCTGTTTGATGCCATTGGGGAATGCACATGGCAAACATATAGTTTCAGTAGAAGGAATTAATATGAAAGAGCTGAGCCCCGTGCAGCAGGCCATGGTTGATACCAATGGAACACAATGCGGATTTTGCACCATTGGTTTTGTTATGTCGCTAACTGGTTTTGTATTAAATGAAACAGCAAAACAATATGACGATGTTATTGCTGCGATTGATGGAAATATTTGCAGATGCACCGGTTATAAATCTAT
>JBBQLS010000113.1:0-11296 GCA_038328115.1 Chitinophagales bacterium | reverse complement strand
CTTTTTGTAAAAGTACCAGTGCGCTTAATTTTTCTTCAATTGAGAATTCTTTAACTGCGGCCATATTATTTTTGAAATTTGAATTTGAAATTACAGGAAGTAATGTACCGGGTTGGTTTTTACGCCTGTTTTTTGGATTGCAAAGGTAGGGAATTTTTGGCTCAAAATATCAAATAACAGGTCTGTAGTGTACTGTTCGCTTTCGTAATGGCCAATATCCGCAATAACCAGCCTGTTATTAGCATCAAAAAACTCGTGGTATTTTACATCGCCGGTAATGTAAAAGTCAGCAGCAGCGGCCAGGGCAGCGCCAGTAAGAAAGCTGCCGGCACCCCCACAAAGGGCGATTTTTTTAACCGGCTTACCAAGCAAGGGCGTATGTCGTATTACAGAAAGGTTGAATTTTCTCTTTAAAAGCTCCAGTAAAACGGTTTCGCTCAAAGCTTCGGGCAATTCGCCAAGCAAACCGCTGCCTATCTGCTGGTTTTGATTATCGAGGGCAATAACATCATAAGCCACTTCTTCGTAAGGATGGGCTGCAAACAGTGCTTTTAAAATGCTTTGCTGTTGCCATGCCGGAAAGATCATTTCCATTTTTATCTCTTCTTCAGTATGTCTTTGGCCAATTTTTCCGGTAAAGGGATTAGTGCCTTCGCCAGGTTTAAACGTTCCCTGACCGGTTGTATTAAAACTGCATTCGCTGTAATTGCTGATATGGCCGCCACCGGCATTAAAAATGGCCGAACGTACATTTTCTGCAAATTCAACCGGTACAAAAGTGTACAGCTTTTTAAGCATACCGTTTTTAGGTTGAAGTATGCTCCGGTTTATCAAGCCTAATTTATCGGCAATAGCAGCATTAACGCCATGCAGTACATTATCCAAATTGGTATGAATGGCATAAATGGCAATATCATTTTTTATAGCGGTGATGATGGTTTGCTCTACATAATTTTTGCCCGTAATTTTTCTTAAACCTCCAAAAATAATGGGATGATGTGCTATAACGAGATTGCAGGCTTTGTCAATGGCTTCCTGAACCACAGCTTCGGTTACATCTAACGTGGTTATAATGCCACGGCAATCCCAACTGTTGCTACCGGTCAGCAGGCCGGCATTATCGTAGCTTTCCTGCAATGATGCTGGTGCAACCGATTCTAAAAAAGAGGTAATTTCTTCAATTTTCATTTTTACCTGTTATTATGTTTATCCTTTCAGCTTATTTATCAACGCAACATATTCCTGCATACTTTCCTCGCTCGTTTTGCCCTTTAATGCAGACCATGCATCGTACTTGGCTTTGTTCACAAAATCAAACGGGTTGGTGGGTGCTTCGCCACTTATATCACCTTCTGTAGCTTGTTTGTATAAAGAATAAAGCTGCAGCAGCGTTTCGTTGCCAGGCTTTTCTGATAATGATTTACTGTCGGCAATTGCCTGCTCAAATTGTGCTTTTAAATCCATAGTTTTTATTTGCGAATTTAGGTGAAAGCAGATAAAGCTGCCGTTTTTCTCCTTCCCTTTATTTCTTTTGATTTGATAAACAACAAAGCCGGGCTTTACCCGGCTTTGTTGCATACTATACACCGGCGTAACCACCGGAGTTATCAACTATTTACTTTTATAAATCGTTATTTCCACCCTGCGGTTCAGCCAGTCCTGGTGCAAGTCGTAAGGCCTTGATGAACCATAGAAAGCCGTCTTCATCCTGCTTTTTGCAATGCCATAGCTTTGTAAATAATCCCTCGCAACTGTTGCACGGTCCTGAGATATCATCAGGTTATATTTTTCCTGTCCAAAGTTATCGGCATGGCCATCAATATTTATCATCAGCGTTTTATCAGCCTTTAACTGGTTAACAATCTGACTAAGAATTGCAAAGGCCTCGCTGGTAATATTGGCTTTATCAAAATCAAACCTGATAAAATAAGTCATTGAATCGCCAGATGAACGGATGAGTTTACCGCCATCCAGTATCTGCATTGGACAGCCTTCATTTGCTGCTGTTCCTGCTGCCTCAGGGCACTTATCGTCCTTATCTAAAATACCGTCTCCATCGCTGTCTGCAGGGGCTGCAGGAGCTGGAGGGCAACCGGCATTTTCTTTTGTACCCTTTACATCAGGGCAATTATCTTCATCATCATTAACACCATCACCATCTGTATCTTTTGCAGGGCAACCATTATTCTTTATGGATCCTTTTACAAGCGGGCATTTATCGTCTTTATCAGCTACGCCGTCGCCATCCGTATCCGGACAACCATTGACCGTACCTTTAACATCAACACAAAGATCTATTATATCGGGAACCCCGTCTCCATCAGTATCTTTATTGGTATCAATATTAGGGGTAGCAGCCGTATCTTTTTTAGTTTCTGTTTTTGCTGTATCAGTAGCAGGTATCTCCGCTTTAGGCTCAACTTTTTTGGCTTTTTTATGTTGGCCAAAACCCAGGGAATAAAACATAAAATCATCCTTTACACCATCTGTGAGGGCCATTTTCCATTGGGCCTGTATAAACAAATAGGCACCGCTGTTGAAATGAAACTGCAGACCAACTCCCACGGGTGCATACACAACCAGTTGTCTTCCAAAATAACCTGCACCAATTCCGGCTGTTAAAAAAGGATTGATGGCGCGGTTTTCTTTAAAAGCTTTGGCATGTAATAACAAATCAAGCTGGGGTGTAAAGGATGCCTTTCCAATACTGTCGCCTTTTACATAAAAGGCCGGAAAATTTGAGAAAGTACCAGCAAAATTACCCGACCAATCAAAATGCGAACCCAGACCTTTCCAGTAACTTACTCCAAACCCAAAGGAGCTGCTACCCGATTTGAACAGGCCTTTGCGGTTAAAGGCATAACTTATAGAGGAGTCCTTTACTGCCTTAACAAAGCCATAATCGGAGTAATTAACACTGAAAGAAAGCATTCCTTTCTTTTTATCGGCCTTATTGGTTGCTTTTTTTTGCCCGTGTACAAGAGTTGAACTAAGACAAAGTAACAGGGCTATTTTAAAAAATCTAAGGTGCATGCAGTTAGTGTTTTTATGAGTTTGAATGGGTGATAATATGCCTTGGTATGAAGTTTAAGCTATTAAACCTCAATGCAATGTAAAAATATATCCTTACATACACAATTTTTATATAGAAAATGTAGTTTATTACATGGCAGAAATGCCTGTTTTATCCATTTATCCACCATCCATAAATCCGACATCACTATGCCTATGTTTACCAAAGCCATACTCAGGCAGAGTTATATAGCATTTATTTTACTGATTTCCTTTAATTTCAGCAGCAAAAGCCAGGTTACAGCAAATTTTTCTGCATCGCCAACATCAGGCTGTGCTCCACAGGTTATTAATTTCACCGATCTGTCAACCGGTAATCCCATTTACTGGAGATGGGATTTAGGAAATGGCACTACTTCTTTTTTACAAAATCCTTCAGGTACCTATTTTACGCCCGGCCAATATACCGTTAAGCTGGTTGTTGAAGACGGTTTGGGTAATAGGGATTCTATAACTAAAATACAATACATAAACATCTTTCCCATTCCGGTTGTAAACTTTTCGGGAACGCCCCTATCAGGTTGTGTGCCTTTAACGGTACAATTTACCGATTTAAGTACCGCAGCCGGATCAACCATTAATGCCTGGTTATGGGATTTTGGAGACGGTACTACAGGCTCTGTAAAAAACCCTATACATACGTACAATGCAGCTGGCAATTATAATGTTACGCTGCGGGTTACAACTGTATCTGGCTGTTCAAAAACGTTATCCAGAAACAACTATATACATGCAAGCAATGGCGTAACTGCCGCATTTACCAATACAGCACCCACAGGTTGCAGTTTGCCGGTTACCATCGTGTTTACCAATACCTCATCGGGGCCGGGTACATTATCTTACCAGTGGGATTTTGGGGATGGCTTTACTTCCACATTACAAAACCCTTCGCATACCTACAACACACAAGGCAGCTATAATGTAAGTTTGCGGGTAACCAGCAGCACCGGTTGTATTACCACGCTGGTAAAGCCCAATGCGGTTGTTATTAATTTTATACATGCGGCATTTACCAGCATGCCCAGCACCTGTTTAAATGATCCTATAAGCTTTACAAATACTTCTACTCCTGCGCCAACATCAGTTTTTTGGGACTTTGGAGATGGCACCAATTCAACAACACTGAGCCCGGTAAAAACTTATAGTACCACCGGAACGTTCACTGTTAAAATGGTTGCGCACCTGGGTGCCTGTGTTGATTCTACAACCAGCTTCATTAATGTGTATCCAAAACCCACGGCTGCATTTTCTGCCATAAACAGAACTGCATGCCAACCCCCATTAATGGTAAACTTTACAAATACCAGTACATCCTCTGCAACCTATTTTTGGGATTTTGGAGATGGAGGGACTTCTACCTTCATGAACCCCTCACACCTGTACACATCCTACGGTTCCTTTAATGTAAAACTGATTGTTACCAATTTTACAGGCTGTAGCGATTCACTTGTTTTAAATAATTATGTACAGATTTTAGCTCCGCAGGCTTTCATTAATAATTTACCGCAGAGTAATTGTGCACCACTTACCTGGACATTTTCTTCAACCATAACTTCACCCGATCCGGTTGTAAGTTATTTTTGGGACCTGGGTGATGGAACAACATCAACCTTACAAACCCCAACAAACACCTACAACACCGGGTCGTATAATATTACACTGATCATTACCACATTGGGCGGCTGTAAGGATACTATATTTTTTCCCGCCGGTATTATTGCCGATGAGAAACCTGTTGCCGCGTTTTCTGCAAACCCAAGGGATGTCTGTGCCAAGTATGATGTAAACTTTTTAGATCATTCAACCGGAAACATAACGCAGTGGCTATGGAATTTTGGAGATGGCGGAACATCCACCACACAAAATCCATCTCATCATTATCAGGATACCGGTTATTTTACCATAAGGCTGATTGTGTGGAATCACAATTGCCCCGATACGCTGATACTGACAGACTATGTACACATTAATCCACCAATTGCCAGTTTTGCACCTGCGTTTGATTGTGCTGCACCAAAAATCATCACGTTTACTGATCATTCCATCGGCCCTAATGAATGGCATTGGGATTTTGGAGATGGCATTACATCAACATCGCAAAACAATATTCATACCTATACCAGTACCGGCACTTATGCTGTAAAATTATTGGTTATAAATTATGCCTCCGGCTGCGATGACAGCACCACACAAACCATCAGGATTGTGGATGAAGTTGCCAATTTTGATGCAACAGATACAGTCATCTGCCGCAACACTTCCACTACTTTCAATGCTATTGGAAACACACCCGGTACCATCAGCAATTACGAATGGGATTTTGGTGATTCGCAAACCGGCACTGGTGCCAGCATAGCACATACATACGTGAATGCAGGTTTGTACACGGTAAGATTGATCATTACAGATATTTCGGGTTGTAAAGACACACTCACTAAAATTCAATACATACGCATTGATGGCCCCGTTGCTGATTTCAGTATTCCCAATGGCGGAAGCTGCTCGAACAATAGTTTTACTTTCCTTGATCATTCAACTGATGACGGGCTTCACCCAATTACCACCTGGGTATGGGATTTTGGAGATGGAACAACACAGAGTTATACTGCACCGCCCTTTACGCATTTTTACACAACATCAGGCTCATACAATGTTACTTTAACAACCATTGATGCAGTTGGCTGTAGCGACAGTACAATCAATACAAATACAATCATTATATCGCATCCGGTGGCTGCTTTTGCACAATCAGATACTATTGTTTGCCCGATGATTGATATTACCTTTACCAATGCATCAACCGGCCCGGCTCTTACTTATTTATGGAATTTTGGTGATGGAGTTACAGATACTGCAACAAGCCCCATCCACAATTATGCAACCGAGGGAAATTACACTGTAAGATTACTTATTACAGACCAATATGGTTGTCACGATTCTGTGAACCAGGTAATTCATGTTGCACCGCCACATGCAAGTTTTACAGTTTCGGATACATTAAGTACTTGTCCCCCCTTGATTGCAAACTTTACAAATACCTCGGTAAATGGTTATGAGGCCACCTGGGATTTTGGCGATGGCAGTACATCGGCTTCAGCTAACCCAATTCATATTTACAATACACCGGGTACCTATTTTGCAAAATTATTTGTGAACGGGCCGGGTAACAACTGTTTTGATTCGGTGGTACAAAAAATAATTGTAAGAGGGCCTATTGGTACTTTCACCTACAGTCCTTTAAATGGCTGCAGTCCTCTTACAGTAAGCTTTACAGCCGTATCACCCGATCACCCTGCTTATATATGGGATTTTAACGACGGTTCAATTGTAAGCACTCCCGATTCGCTGATATCTTATACATATACACTGCCGGGTGCCTATTTGCCCAAAATGATTTTGTCGGATGCCAGCGGATGCCTGGTACCTATTGAAGGTGTTGATACGATCAATGTGTATGGCGTAAAAACAAATTTTGGATTTGATGGCCTGCCACGTTGTAACCTGGGAACAGTGCAGTTTTCAGACTCTTCCATCATCAATGATATTTCATCTACCTATGCCTGGAATTTTGGTGATGGTGGAACTTCTGCTTTGCAAAACCCATCGCATTTTTATGCAGCCGTTGGGCAATATTTTCCTCAATTAATTGTAGTAACAAACAGGGGTTGCAGAGATACTGCAACATTACCAGTACCTATAAAAATTGTTGCATCGCCACAGGCAGATTTCACCAATGCAATCAGTGCCTGTACTCCGGTTAATGCCGGCTTCAGTGCATTTTTAAGTGTGGCCGATACTTCTGCAATAAGCTGGAACTGGCAACTGGGAAATGGAAACACTTCAACCCTGCAAATCACGCCTCCTCAAACTTATACAAACGCACAGGTTTATAATGTTGAATTGATTGCTACCAACAGCAGCGGCTGTAAAGACACTGTGAACAAAAGTTTTGAAGTGTATGCAATACCTGTAATAGATGCCGGCCCAAATGTGCAGATATGCAGGGGCACAGCAGCACAATTAAATCCGAATGGCGGCGCAACCTATGTATGGAGCCCGGCAAACGGCCTTAGCTGTACAAACTGCGCCAGCCCTATGGCTTCGCCAAATTTTAATCAAAAATACCTGGTAACCGGTTCATCCATTCATGGCTGCAGTAATATTGATTCGCTGAACGTAACCGTTATACAACCCTTTGTAATGGATAATAAAAGAGATGATACCATTTGCGTTGGTAGTTCAGTAAGGTTATATGCATCGGGCGCAAATAGTTATGAATGGTCGCCTTCTTCTGGCTTAAATAGTATTACATCTTCATTACCGCTTGCCAGCCCCAGAACAACCACCCGGTACCGAGTAGTTGGTAGCGATGCTTATGGATGTTTTAAAGACACCGGTTATACTACCATCAAAGTGTATCCCATACCGCAAGTAGATGCAGGAAAAGATATAACCATAAAAAATGGTGCGCCGCCATTAACCATAACACCAACTATTTCGCCGGATGTTACCAATACTTATTGGTTAACAGCACCTGGAATTCTTTATAGCAATGCTCCATCAGTTACTGTTCAACCAAAAACCACTACAGAATATACAGTAGAAGTGAGAAACCCCGGAGGCTGTAAAACAACCGACAAAGTAACCGTGTTTGTACTTTGCGATGGTGCCAATATTTTTATACCCAATACTTTTTCGCCAAACGGCAGCGGTGCAAATGATATTTTTTATCCAAGAGGATCAGGCTTATTTACCATCAAACTGTTGCGCATCTTCAACCGCTGGGGCGAAGTGGTTTTTGAAAAAATGAATTTTTCCCCCAATGATCCAACTGCAGGATGGGATGGCACAGTAAAAGGTAAAAAAGCAAACAGCGATGTTTTTGTTTACACCGCTGAAGTGATTTGCGAAAACAATACGTCAATCATACTAAATGGAAATGTTGCACTATTAAGATAAGAAATAACAACCCTGAATTTTGAGGCAGCGATAATTTAATACCGACTCACATGAAAACAAATTTAAAACCTATCATCTTACAAACAGCAGTGATGTTGCTTTGCGCAATATGCGCTAACGCACAGGACATACATTTCTCACAATTTTTTGAAACGCCTTTATTAAGAAATCCTTCACTGGCCGGCATTTTTAAAGGAGATATACGGGCACAAATGGTTTACCGCAGCCAGTGGAATAATATTACAGATGCTTACCGTACCGGATCTTTTAATGTTGAATTTAAAAAACCAATCGGTAAAGGTGATGATTTTTTAACCATTGGCGGCGAGGTTTTATACGACAGGGCCGGCACCATCGCACTGACTTCTACACATATATTGCCGGTATTGAATTATCAAAAATCGTTGAGTACGGATAGAAATATGTATCTATCACTTGGTTTTATGGGAGGCCTTGTTCAACGGAAAATAGATCAGAGCAAAATAACAACCAACAGCCAGTTTAACGGAACTGAATACGATCCAAATTTAAGCAACGGCGAAAATTTAGGCAAGACTTCCTACTCATACTTAGATGCCAGTGTGGGCATGAGTTTTAATACACAGATAGGCGAAAACGAAAATAATAATATTTATGCCGGGCTGGCCTATCATCATTTTAATAAATCAAATAAAATTTCTTTTTACGGTAATATTGATCTGGAGATGAAACCCAAATGGGTTGGCTCACTCGGCATACGAATGAACGTAAGCGAAGAATCTTATTTCACTTTATATGGTGACTATAGCAAACAGGATAGTTACCAGGAAATTGTGGCTGGCTTTCTTTACAGTTACCGGCTGGGTGACCCCGAAGACCCACGTTATGTTTTGCATGTTGGCAGTATGCTGCGTTTAAAAGATGCATTGATACCGGTTGTAAAGCTTGATATTGGCCACATGGCCGTTTCATTCAGCTACGATGTAAATACTTCTCAATTAAGAAATGCCAGTTATGGCCGGGGGGGCTTTGAACTTGCATTAGGCTATCAAAATTTCAATAACAAAGATAATAGTACTAGAGATGCGGTAAGATGTCCTAAATTTTAGTAAGGCCTATATAATTGCATGCTGCAGATGCAGAACAGGATGTAATAGAATATCGGGCTCAAACGGACGACCTCCCAAATCGTTTAGGAATGCTTTAGCCAAATGAGCTAACCAAAAGGGTAAATAAAATATAACAGAAACAAGGCCTTTAAACAAAAAATCCTGCAGAAGCAGGATTAGATTTGTGGAGCATCTATCAACTGCCCCAAGTCATTGTACAAGTATATGGCTACTGTTATCTAAGAGTCACAGGACTGGTTTATTTAAGGATTGTTACATAGCCCGTTATCGGTGTAGTGATAAATCGGTTATTGGGTTCAAGAATATAATAATAGGTATCAACAGGTAATGGCTTGCCTTTATAGTTCCCGTTCCATGGCTTGCTGTAGCCCCGGCTTTCAAATACCAGTTGCCCCGTTCGTGCAAACACCTGTATCCGGCAATTGGGATAAGTATTCAGATTACGAATATCCCAGGTATCATTAATGCCATCGCCATTGGGCGTGAAAGTATTTGCAATGCGAGGACCCGGCACCACTTTCACCTCAACTGCGCCGTAACCCTTACAACCAAATACTGTAGTGGCTTCCAGCCGGTATAAAGTTGTAACATTTGGTAATGCAATGGGGTTTGCTATGGTTGAATTGCTCAGTGAAAAAGAAGGTGTCCAGCTGTAGCTTACCGGCAGGCTTGATGATGAGATTAGCTGTGTCACCCCTCCCTCTAATATTTCTGTATTGGCACTTACAGTAATCACTGGCAGTGGCACAACAGTAATAGTTACAGCATTGCTGATGGCAGTAAGTGACGTATAACAAATTTCGCTTGTTGTAAGCACGCAGGAGATCACATCATTATCAACCGGTGCAGTAAGAATAAATACAGCGCTGTTGGTGCCGGCATTCACGCCATTCACTTTCCATTGATAAGAAGGGTTAGTTCCCCCATTGGTTGGGGTTGCCGTAAATCTGCCGGTTAATCCCTGGCAGATAATGGTTTTATCGACCACAATACTAACCAATGGGGTAAGCAATGGATTTACAGTCATCGTAATGGAATTGCTAATTGGGTTGTTTGACAACAGGCATATTGCATTACTCGTAAGCACAACACTCACAACATCGTTATTTGCCAAACTGCTTAAAGTAAATGTTGCACTATTAGCACCTGCATTCACACCGTTTATTTTCCATTGGTAAGCAGGGGCAGCCCCGCCGTTTATTGGCATGGCAGTAAATGTTACGGATGTTCCTGCACATATCGTTTGACTGCCGGATGTTATAGCGATACTTACCGCCGGGGTAAGGTTCGGATTTACCGTCATAACAATTGAATTGCTTACTACGTTGTTGGTTGCCAAACAGGTTTCATTGCTTGTTAATACTACCGTTATTGCGTCGTTATTTGCCAATGAAGATGATGTGAAGACCGGATTGTTCGTACCCACATTCACGCCATTTATTTTCCATTGATATACAGGAGCAGTACCTCCGTTGGTTGCTGTTGCCATAAAAGTAACCGATGTGCCTGCGCAAATTGTTTGACTGCCGGAAGTTATAGTAATGCCTGCTACTGGCGTTAGGTTCGGATTTACAGTCATCATAATAGCATTACTCACCGGGCCATTTGACGCAAGGCAGGCAGCACTACTTGTAAGCAACACAGTAACCGCATCATTATTAGCCAATGTAGTTGAAGTAAAAGCCAGACTGTTGGTTCCTGCATTAACGCCATTTACTTTCCATTGGTATGCAGGTGTTGAACCCCCATTCACAGGTGTAGCTGTGAAAGTTACAGAGGTACCGGCACAAATTATTTGGCTACCCGATGTAATGACTATGCTTACAGACGGGGTAAGGTTTGGATTCACCGTCATAATAATATTATTGCTCACCGGGTTATTTGATGCAAGGCAGCCTGCATTACTCGTTAGCACTACAGTTATCGCATCATTATTTAACAAAGTTGCTGAAGTAAAAGCCGGACTGTTGGTTCCTGCATTCACGCCATTTATTTTCCATTGGTAAGCAGGAGTTGTGCCGCCATATGTTGGTGTGGCGGTAAAAGTTACTGATGTGCCGGCGCAGATTGTTTGGCTACCCGATGTTATAGCAATACTTACCGATGGATTGAGCATAGGATTCACCGTCATTTGAATACTGTTGCTGCTGGCCGTT
>JBBQLS010000112.1:0-11339 GCA_038328115.1 Chitinophagales bacterium | reverse complement strand
CCGAATACACAAAACGGGCAATTAATTCTTGTAAATAATAACAGATACGGTGGCGTGTTTGTGGTTGGGGATACCAATCAGCTAACTTATAATTTTAAATACAGTTATGCAGCTAACCCGTTTGTGTTACCATCATTAGTTCAAAATCAATTATTATTATACAAACGACAGCATAATGCAGATGCCACTTGGGTGATTGATTTTACTGCAGTTGTTGATTCTATTGCAAAAACATATACTACAATCGGGAGAAATACCGAGTATATGCTTGGTTATTCTACCTTACCTGTAAGGCCAAACCTGGGTAATGATACTACGGTGTATATTTTATGTGCAAACGACACCAGAAGGATTGACACCTTATACAATACCAGCGGCCTAACAACTAATTGGAGTACAAATCCATTGGCAGCTCCATTGGGTACTCATACATTAATGGCTACAAGCAGCTTTGGATTTTCTGATACAGCAGTGGTGTTTGTAAAGCAGGAAGTTGCAGTTTGGACAGGTACGATAAGCAGTGATTGGCATAATGCAGCCAATTGGAACCACGGTAAAGTACCCACATTAACCATGCATGTAATTATTCCAACAGGCACAGCAAACCTTTGTGAAATAAGTAATGCAGATGCAGAAGCAGCAAGCGTTCAGGCATTAAGTGGTAATTTCTCAATTATAAATAATAGAAAATTATTAATTGCAGCAAATTGCCCGACATTGCCGGTGGCGCAATAAGTAATGTAATAAAATAAAATTATTATTAATAGTTGGCACCATTAAAAAACAACAGTGAAACAAATAACCATCCCTACAAATAAAGGCGATAAAACTGTATTGCTTGAACATATAATCCGTGTACAGGCAAACAGCAATTATTGTAAAATATATTTTAATAATGAACACCCTTTAACCGTTGCAAAAGTATTAGTATGGTTCGAGCATCAATTGCCGCCAGATTTTTTTTGCCGTATTCACCGTACACATATAATTAACAGGTCGTTTGTAAGCAATACACAAAGTAATCACTCATTAAAATTAATAACCGGCGAAACATTTCAAATTAGTAGAAGGAAACGAAAATATTATTCTTCATTATTGAAACTTGCTTCGGATTGATGTGCTTCTAAAAGGAAAATACATTACCCCGCCCATTTTTGAATGTTAAGCATTTTTATAAAAAGAGATTAACTGTATAAAGGGCTATTAACTGCTGCAGCGTAAATTCAACGCTGTTTCAAAACAACATTTTTCTGTAATATTGTTCATGCAAAATCAACAACATTATTTTGATGCTAACAAAGATTCCTGGAACAAGCGTACGGCTATACACAAGGATTCTGCTTTCTACGATCTCGATTCTTTTAAAAAAGGCAAATCATCACTCAATAAAATAGAACTGGAAGAACTGGGTGATGTAACCGGAAAAACTTTATTGCACCTTCAATGTCATTTTGGTATGGATACCATGAGCTGGACAAGAGCGGGTGCTGATTGTATAGGAGTTGATTTAAGCGATGAGGCTATCAATCTTGCCAAAGAAATAAATGCAGAGTTAAACCTGCACACTGAATTTGTTTGTTGTAATGTGTACGACCTTAAGCAACATCTTGACAAAAAATTTGACATTGTATTTACTTCGTACGGTACCATTGGCTGGTTGCCCGACCTGGATGCATGGGCTGATATTGTTGCACACTTTTTAAAGCCCGGCGGCATTTTTTATATCGTCGATTTTCATCCTGCACTTTGGATGATGGATGAAAATTTTGAAAAGGTTAAATACAATTATTTTAATACCGAAGTAATTACCGAAGAAATATCGGGAACATACACAGATAGAAATGCGCCAATTAAATCGGTAGAACATGGCTGGAACCATCCTTTCTCAGAAATTATAAATGCATTGATTAAAAACGGACTGCAAATCCTACAGTTTAATGAGTTTCCTTATTCGCCCTACAACTGTTTCAGCAACCTGGAAAAAGTAGCGGACGATATGTGGCGCATTAAAGGCATGGATGAAAAAATGCCCATGATGTATTCTATAAAAGCAATTAAACAAGCATAAAAATATATCTTCGCAAAAATATCTAAAGCCAATGTTACCAAAGTACAAACGAATTCTGCTAAAACTTTCCGGTGAATCTTTAATGGGCAATAAAAATTTTGGGTTGGATAGTGAAGTAATTGCACGCTATGCTCAGGATATAAAATCAGTTATTGAACTGGGAGTGCAGGTTGCTGTTGTGATTGGTGGTGGTAATATTTATCGTGGTATGAATGAGGCTGAGAGCGGTATTGAAAGGGCACAGGGCGATTATATGGGTATGCTTGCAACCGTTATTAATGGTATGGCACTGCAAAGCGGGATGGAAAAAGCCGGCATTTACACCAGGCTGCAAAGCGCTATAAAAATGGAACAGATTGCCGAACCATACATACGCAGGCGGGCCATGCGACATCTCGAAAAAGGAAGAGTGGTTATTTTTGGCGCAGGTACCGGTAATCCTTATTTTACTACCGATACTGCAGGTTCTTTACGTGCCATTGAAATTAAAGCTGATGTAATTTTAAAAGGAACCAGGGTTAACGGTATTTATACAGCCGATCCTGAGAAAGATCCTACAGCAACCAAATATGAAACGATAACTTTCAACGAGTGTATTCAAAAGAATCTCAAAGTAATGGATATGACGGCTTTTACGCTTTGCATGGAAAATAATTTACCCATTGTTGTTTTTGATATGAATACCGAAGGCAATTTGCTGAAAGTGGTTACCGGCGAAAAAGTGGGAACATTGGTTTCTTAAAAAATAAAAAATATTGTAAAAGGGATGCTGTTTAACGGCATCCCTTTTTTTATAGATTGTTTTTGAATTAAAGTGTGTTGAGGTATGATATTATTTCTGCTAAAGATTTTTTTATAGGCACAATATGCACTTGTTGCAGCGTTGGGTTTGATGCAGGCGTTTGCGTAACTGCAGATTCGAAACCCAGATAATAATCATTTCCCTGTTTCGAAATAACAACAACAGTTATCGCTTTTCCAACAGGCAGTTTACCGCTAATAAATTTGCGTGTGCCTAAATCGGGGTGCATGGCAACTACCGACCGGAGATCTTTAAACACCGTAAAGGCAATGGTATTGGCATTTGTAAAGTAAGAATCCATATCGCCCACTACATTAACTTTTGCAATTGTATTTAAATCAAACTTCTGGGCAATACTTATCCAGCGCAGGCGCTTGGTATATACCTGGTAAGATTGAGGAGTTATAATAATGGTATCGAGACTTATTTCGGGTGTAGGTAACCAGTTAAAAGCCTGCGTATTGGTTTCGTCGCCCATAAAAAATTTTGCCTGCGGGTTTGTGGGCAGGTCAATGAAGTTTACACTATATCTTACACCGGGCGCTAACAGAAGTGGCTGGCCTTCTTTTTTAAGCCTGATAAAAATCTGGCCTGCAGTTACCAACATACTGTCGTTATAGGTGCTGGGCTTATCCAGCCGTATCATGTCGCCTTTCTTTTTAACAACCTGTATCTCTACATCTACCTTACCTGTTACAGGTTGCCCGGCCCCAGTTGTACAGCAGTTTGCAGGGAAGGTTACCTGCATACCAAAAGGAGTTGTAACTGTTGCAATATTTGCGTTAACGTTAATGGTATCCAGGTAAGGGGCTGTTAATAAGCTGTTTTTAAGAACAGAAACAGGCATGGATGCAGTAATGGTATTTTGCCAGGTGCTATCAGGCCCGTTTAATTGTCCGGCATCGGGCACAAAAACATCTATATCTTTTTGACAGGCGTTTAAAAATAAGCTGCCAGCAAAAAATACCAATATGATTATCTTTTTGTTCATTATTTTATGTTTAAATACACCCTTTTATAACAGATTCTTTAAGTTTTATTTTTGCTGCCTCTGTTTCAAATCAAGTCTTATTCCCAATCTTAAACCAGCGGTTTGGTATTTTTGTTTTAAAGTGATACTTTCTTTATTCATGGGGCTAAGATTATACCTGAAATAAGGCTCTGCCATTATATGCAGCCTGTCATTAAGCTTGTAATACACAGATACTGCACCAATGAAACCTATACCTGCATTGGTTTTAAACTGATAGGGCGATGAAGCCTTACCGGTTGTTATACTTACAGGATTTCCGCCGGCATCCAGCACATCGCCTTTTTGCCAGCTGTAAATATTAATTACGGGGCCGGCATTAATATTGGCGTGCAACTTACCGTTACCCAATTCATAACCTACTACAAGTGGTATATCAATACTACGATATCTGTTTATGGTTGTTTTGTAACGGGAACCGGTTGTGGTATAGCTACCAATAGTATCGCCATTGTTGTTGATTATGTAAGTTACCTGCACTACATTGCCTTGGTTAAATGTAAATTTTTCGTTTATCTGGCTATAATTAATGCCGCCTCTAACACTCATAGAGTTATTGAAAACTTTGGTGTAACGCACACCGGCACTGAAACCCGATTTGAATTTTGTACTTTCTTTTCTTTTTTGCAGGTAGGCAGAATTACCGGTGTCCTGTAAACTTCGGAATGCATAGTCGGGCCCGGCATAAAATTCAAAATATTTTTTATTGCCTGCAGCATCTTTTTCAACTCCGGGGCAGCCGGGCAAAAACACAACCGGATTAAAATGCAACTGATCTCCCTTAGCACTTTTTCTTTTTTCAGTAATTTTTTCTGCATTAAACGTAAGTCTGCCAAGCAAGGTGCCTCCCTGTTCTGCGTATTGATCTACTTCGGTGTCGGGGGTTGTTGTATTTACCAGTACATTTCCCAGACCAGTGTACTGTTTTTTATTTTCTTTTGTATTGCCGGTTGTATTTAAAACGTCATTGTCTGTTTCTGCCAGGGGAGAAGAAATGCTAGTTTTAGTATTGCCATTGAAAGATAAAGCCTGGTTATTGTTAGTTGCAATATTATCTGTTACTGGCAAGCTGGCTGTAGTGCCGGTTGAATCAGGTTGCTGATCAACTGTTGGCTGAATTGCAGAGCCGGTCGTTGTATTATCAGCTTTATCATTCATTTTTTTACTAGCTGATTCTTTCCCCAAAACATCTTTTGCCTGAGTAGCTTTGTTGTAAAAAAACCATGCTCCACCACTGCTTAAAGCAATAACAAGGCCCAGCATCAGTAATTTACCCCGGTTGTTAAGCATGGAAACCCAAAAACCGGCAGGTCTTTTTTTATCCTTTTCAGCAATTATTTTTTCCCAGATGCGTGGATGCACATCGGGCGTGTAATTGCCGAACTGCTCTTTTATATGTTCATCAAAATGCCGGTTATTGTTCATACCGCAACTTTTTGTAATTGTAAAATTTGTTTCTGCAGCATATTTCTTGCTTTAACCAATTGGCTTCTGCTGGTACCGGCCTGTATGCCCAACATGGCTGCAATTTCATCATGCTGGTATCCTTCAATAATATACAGGTTAAAAATAAGCCGGTATCCATCAGGTAAGTTATTAATCAAAACCAGCAAGTCTTTTTCAGTTAAATGTCCGTAGGCAGATGGCTCCATCGGGCTTTCATCACGGTCTGTAATTTCGTAGCCGGAAACCTCTTTCTCGTACCTGCGTAAGGAATATTTTTTTAGAGCAGTATTCACTACTATTTTTCTTATCCAGCCTTCAAAAGATCCTTCAAACTTAAACTGGTAAATCTTGTTAAACACTTTAATAAAAGCATCCTGTAAAATATCTTCTGCATCTGCACTGTTTCGGGCATACCGGTTGCATACACCAAGCATGCGGCTGGCGTAACGGTTAAATACCTCCTTCTGACAGGTGGCATCTTCCTGTAAACATCCCCGTATGAGTTCGTCTTCGATCAAATGCAAATTAGTTTACATGGGGCTTAACCGGTATAAGATACCGGCACCCCTCTATACGCTGCCTAAAAGATTATTATTGTTTATAAGGTACAATAAAGGTCTGGTTTTTTTGTTTTAAGACTGTAAAATCTATAATTTGACCGGGATAAGGATTTTCCCCCGTCTTACCTATGTTATCAGCAGAACAGATCAAACTATTAATTTCGGCTAATGAAAGCCTTCAGGTGCAGCTTGCAGATGCCAATGCTATGCTGGCAGCCAGGGAACAGGAAATTGAATTTTTAAGTGATGAACTTGCCGAATCTGTTGCCTTACGCAGTAAAATAGATGGACAGCAGGATGAAATTGAAAGCATCCGCAACCGCCTGGGTGAAGGGCAACAGGCCAACAAAGGGGCAGAAGAAAGAGAACTTGAGTTGCAGCGGGAACTTACCGGCATGGCAGTATTAAATAAGGATTATGGTGAATTGTTGCAGGATTATGCCAGTTTGCAAAGCCAGTTTAAAGATATACAGATGCAGCTAATCACCATGAAGGCAGCCAGTCTTGAGTTAGAGCAGTATGCCAGACGTATTGGCGAACTGGAAAGCCTGCTTGAAAACAGTGTACTGGAAAGGGATAGTTTGAAAGAACGGATCAGTATGCTGGAGTCGAAAAATTTTCTGAAAGAAATCTGATGTGCTGCAATTATTTCTGCTGTTTCAAAATAAAATACAAAAACATTTGCATTGCTGCTGTCTATTTTATAATTTACTCCTCTAAAACTTATTGCTTATGAATTTAATAGAACGAGTTAAGAACATTTTGATTACTCCTAAAACAGAATGGGACGTAATTAACGGAGAAACAGCCACAACGCAATCCCTTTTAATGGGCTATGTATTGCCCTTAGCAATTGTAGCAGCAATTGGTTCTTTATTAAAAGGGCTTTTATTTGCCGGCACTTTTGGACTGAAATATTTTATAATATCTGCTGTAATAGCATTTATTGCTTCTATTGTAGCATTTTTTGTTTCGGTAATTATCGTAGATATGCTGGCTCCCAGTTTTGGCTCTGAAAAAAACATGGGGAAATCTGCGCAACTGGTTGCTTATTCAGGCACACCTTCGTATGTTGGCGGGTTTTTGTCTTTTATCCCGGTAATAGGGTGGCTTATTGCGCTGGCTGCCTGGGCTTATGGTATTTACCTGATGTATTTGGGAATAGGGCCATTGAAAAAAACGCCGGAAGATAAGAAGGTAGTATACATGGTTGTAGCCTTTTTAATCATGATTGTACTTTACTTTGTGGTGGCAGCTATATTGGGTGCTATCTTATTTGCTGCCATGGGCCTTACTGCCGGCGGCCTGTTACATTAAACAAACAGTGAATTAAGTTATAAAAGCATCCTGATCTAAATCAGGATGCTTTTTTGTTTGAGTTAATTAGCTGAATTTTACAGCAGCAAAAATAAACACAGGATGAATAAAAATATTGCAGATATCAGGAGAGATTATCAATTGCAGACTTTACTGGAAACAGATATTGCTGCGGATCCGTTTATACAGTTTGGCCGTTGGTGGGATGATGCGCTGAAAAGTGAACTGGATGAAGTAAATGCTATGACACTGGCAACAGCATCATTAACCGGACTGCCTGATGCAAGAATTGTTCTGTTGAAATCGTTTACCGATGCCGGCTTTGTGTTCTTTACCAACTACAGCAGTCAAAAAGGTAAAGAGCTTGCCGAAAATCCCCGGGCCTGTCTGGTTTTTTTCTGGAAAGAACTGGAACGGCAGGTAAGAGTTACAGGCAGCGTGGCAAAAGTGAGTGCGCCCGAAAGTGATGAATACTATAATTCGAGACCGGTGGGCAGCCGCATAGGAGCCTGGGCATCGCCACAAAGCAGCGTGATTGAATCAAGAGAAATAATTGAAAAAAATATTGAAAAAATTGAAGAACAATTTGTAGGCACAGAAATAACCAGACCATTTCATTGGGGCGGTTATGTGGTAATGCCAACTGTAATTGAATTCTGGCAGGGGAGAACTAACCGCCTGCATGACAGGCTTCAGTATTCAAAAATGCAGGATGGAACCTGGAAGATAGAGAGGCTGGCACCTTAAAAAAGGAATTAGTAATTGGGAATTAGTCTTAAACTACTAGCCAACCTAATTACCAATTACTAATCCCTAATTACTGATTAAGCTTTTTTCTTAGCTGTCTTTTTGGGTGCTTCGGATGCTGCTTCCGCAACTGCTACCACTTTTTTTACAACTTTGGCTGGCCTTGTTTTACCAAAAGAGCCACTGAAAATTTTTCCTTTTTTTGTTTTAATATCACCACGTCCCATAATTAATTTTTTTATGAATGATTAAATTTTATTGCTACACCGATTGTACCTGTAAAAACAGATAAAGCATCTTCCTATCGGTATAATATCATCTGATTTTTAATTAACAACCCTTCAGACTTTAATAAAGAAGATGCTATTACAAAAAAAGCAAGGCACATCAGCACCTTGCTTTTTTTTGTGTTTGATACAAAATTACATTTTAGCAGATAATTCTTTACCGGCCTTAAATTTAGCAACTTTTTTTGCTTTAATTTTAATAACAGCACCTGTTTGAGGATTGCGGCCGTTACGGGCAGCTCTTTTTGAAACAGAAAAAGTACCAAATCCTACCAATGTAACTTTACCACCACCTTTTAGAGTTTTAGTAACTGCAGTTACGAAAGAATCTAAAGCAGCATTTGCCTGTGTTTTTGTAATACCTGCATCGTCAGCAAGTTTTGAAATTAATTCAGCTTTGTTCATGTTGATTTTTTTTGAATTTTTTAACTGCAACAAATATAGATGCTTTTTATTTGCAACAAAATTTTTTTTAAAAATTATTATTTTGTACAGAAAGGCTGTAAACCACAAGGAACAAGGGATTTAAGGGGAAAAGGCTCTGGTAATTGAATATTTTTTATCAACCCGTTTTACTGAAACCCTTTACAGTATTGAATTTCAATAAAGACAGCTTTGAAATCCGCTGTCCGTGCGCTTTCCAAAGGAATACAAAATGATGATGAAAAAAAAAGAAATAAAAAACTAATTGTTTTGCACAATTAGTTAACAACCTGCATTACCGACCTGAAAGCGATGAACTGATTGCCCCATTTATCAAAGCTTTTCCGGCGCATTACAGCAGCGTGGGTTTCAATGTAGTTATTGTATAAGCCCTTACTTTCCGCAAAATACTGTATGGTATAAGTAGGTCCTTCTATATCATCAACTTCAAGCAGACGTAAAATGTTTGCATGGGTAAAGCAGCCTGTTTGCAGTATTTCGGGTACGTGTTCTTCTTTTAGCCATTGCAGCCAGTCTGCATGAATACCGTTGGTAATTTTTATGGTAATATTATATACAATCATAGATAGAATGTACTTGTTTTAACTTTTCAACTCTACATAAACCGGACAATGATCACTGTGTTTTATATCCGGAAAAATATCTGCATCAAGGAGTTGCTTTTTCAATGGCTCTGTAACGGTAATATAATCAATGCGCCAGCCTTTGTTATTTAAACGTACCGTTGGAAAGCGCTGGCTCCACCAACTGTAACGATGTGGTTCTGTATGAAATTCACGAAAGGTATCTATCCAGCCACTGGCTAAGAACTTAGTCATCCATTCTCTTTCTTCCGGTAAAAAGCCGCTGCTTTTTTTATTTCCTTTCGGATCATGAATATCAATCTCATTGTGTGCAATGTTGTAATCGCCCACCAGTATAATTTTAGGATGTTTCTTTTTCAGTTTATTGAGGTATGCATGAAACTCGTCAAGCCATACATATTTAAATGCCTGCCGTTCGTCGCCGCTGGTGCCGGAAGGGAAGTAGGCATTAATTAAACGGATATCTCCAAAGTCAAGTTGTATTACCCTGCCTTCATTATCGCTGCTTTCAATGCTGCTGCCAATAGTAACTTTATCAGGCTTTATTTTTGTAAAAATGGCTACACCGCTATATCCCTTTTTTTGTGCACTAAACCAGTGGTGATGGAAACCCAGGTTTTCCAATAATTTAACATCCACATCTCCCTGGGTGGCTTTGGTTTCCTGCAGGCAGATAACATCGGCCGGGTTTGTTTTAAGCCAGTCGATAAACCCTTTTTTTATGGCGGCACGTATGCCGTTTACATTGTAAGAGATGATACGCATTTTTTAATTAATTTAATTATATTGTTGTAAAAATAGGCAATGGAAGATAATAATATTGTAAATAATAATGAAGAAACGGTAAACCTGCTGGACGAAGAATTGTATTTGAATAATCATTTTGAATATGCTACGCAATGGCAGCGTTTCGCAAACTGGCTAATTGATAATTTATTGATGCGCTTTGGCCTGGCTTACTTAACGGGTTTGGGTTTGGGCTTTATTATTGGTTTGATAGCACCCGACTTTTTTACGAGTATTGCTTATCAGGACTCTTCGTGGCTTCTTCCATTGATTGGAGTAATAATAGCCTACCTGAACTACATTATATATTATACCATTTGCGAAAAAATATTCAGGGGATACACACTTGGTAAAATTATTACCGGTACAAGAGCCATACGGCAGGATGGTGGAAAACTCACTTTCAGAAACGCTTTAACGAGATCTTTATCCCGCTGTGTTCCTTTTGAAGTATTCAGCGGTTTCAGCACGCTTACCTGGCATGATAGCTGGACAGATACCATGGTTATTAAAGCAAGATAAGATAACATTACTCCAGTATCGGCCTCAGCCATCTGGTTGCTTCATCCATGCTCATGCCTTTTCTGCGTGCATAATCATCCAACTGATCTTTTTCTATTTTGCCTACGCCAAAATATTTGCTTTCCGGATTGGCAAAATACCAGCCGCAAACAGAAGCAGCGGGATACATGGCGAGTGATTCGGTGAGATGAATGCCCGTGGTTTCTTCTCCACCAAGCAATTCAAATAATTTGTATTTTTCGGTATGGTCCGGACAGGCGGGATAGCCAGGCGCCGGACGAATACCCAAATATTCTTCTTTAATTAATTGTTCGTTGGTAAGATGTTCTTCAGAAACATAACCCCAGTATCCGGTTCTGGTTTTTTTGTGAAGCAGTTCTGCAAATGCTTCTGCCAGGCGATCGGCAAGGGCCTGTAAAATTATTTTATTGTAATCGTCCAGGTTGGCTTCAAAGTTTTTAATGTGGGTTTCAATCCCCTGGATGGTTACTGAAAAGGCACCAAGATAATCTTGGTAATTTTGTTCAGCGGGTGCAATAAAATCCGCCAACGACAAATTGGGCTGACCGGTAGTTTTCTTTATTTGCTGGCGCAGAAATTCGAGTTTGGTTACTGAAGATTCATTGTCTACATCAACAGTATCATGATCAACTTTATTTGCTGGCCAAAAGCCCACAACGCCTTTTGCAGTCAGCCATTTTTCATCAATAATCTGTTGCAATAGCTTTTTTGCATCATTGTAAAGG
>JBBQLS010000111.1:0-11622 GCA_038328115.1 Chitinophagales bacterium | reverse complement strand
GGTGGCACAATTTTGCTTGAGGCTTTTAATCCCGCCCAGTTAAAAAATAATTCCGGTGGCCCAAAAGATCCTGCTATGCTTTACACAACCGAAATGTTAGCTGCTGATTTTTCTGAATTGAATATTAAACTACTACAAACCGAACAAACAGTATTAAAAGAAGGCAGGTTTCACGAAGGGAAAGCGGACATTATAAGGTATGCCGGCATAAAAAAATTCCCTGCATTTTAAAAAGTTTCTATTTCTATTCCTCCTATCATCAGCAGATTTTTCCTGTATCTGTATTCATATGTTTTTTCAGCAATTTTTATGACGTCAAATACCGGATTACAGGATTAGTATCAGGCACTCGTATGAAGTTGATCAGCATTTTTATTTATGTGATAAATGTTACAAAATGCCTACTGCCTGCAGGTTACATTTGTTACAGAAAAGAAACATAGCAACCAAAAAATTTATTAAAATGGAAACGACTCATAAATATACAGTACAGGTAAACTGGCAAAGCGATCGCAAAGGAATTATGCGTTCGCCGGTATTAAATGCGGAGATAGAAGTGGCAACACCACCCGAATTTCCCGGAGGCATGCCAGGCATATGGTCGCCGGAGCATTTGCTGGTTGCCGCCGTAAACAGCTGTTTAATGACTACTTTTTTGGCAATAGCAGAAAACTCTAAATTACTATTTGTACATTTCAGCAGCGGTGCCGAAGGAAAACTGGAGAGAGTTGAGAATAAATATATGATCACTGAGATTGTATTAAGTCCTGTCCTCACTATTGCAAATGAAGCCGATCAGGAGAGGGCCTTGCGTATACTGGAAAAGTCGGAGGCAGCTTGCCTGATCAGCAATTCTATCAAATCAAAAATAATTTTTCAACCGCAAATAAAGATTGCTGGGCCAGCAACCATATAAAACCAACAACATGAAACGAGTAGTAATATTAGGCGCCGGTACCGCCGGCACCATGATGGCCAACCATCTGAAACACGAAGCGGATATGAAGGAATGGGAAATAGATATTATTGATGAGAGAGAAGAACATCATTACCAGCCCGGATATCTTTTTTTACCGTTTGATATTTATTCACCGGAAGATATCATCAAATCAATAAAGGAATTTATTCCTGAGGGAGTAAGATTATTGACTGATAAAATTGAAAAAGTTGATGCAGAAAATAACCTGGTAAAAATGCAAAATGGAGATCAGCTGCATTATGATATTTTGATTATTGCGACGGGTTGCAAAACAGCGCCGGAAGAGGTTAAGGGCATGAATGGATCAGAATGGCAAAAATCTGTTTTTGATTTTTACAGCTATGAGGGCTCACTGGCCTTGCGGGATAAATTAAGAGATTGGGAAGGTGGTAAACTGGTGGTACATATTACCGAGATGCCAATTAAATGCCCTGTGGCGCCTTTGGAATTTTCCTTTTTGGCCGATTCGTTTTTTAAACACAAAAATATGCGTGATAAGGTGGAGATAACCTATGTTACGCCGCTGAGTGGCGCATTCACCAAGCCTAAAGCTACAGCAGCTTTAGACCACCTGCTGCAAGAAAAAAATATTAACATAGAAGCTGATTTTGCTATTGCCGAAGTAGATAATGAAAATAAAAAAATTATTGATTACGGCGGAAGAGAGATTCCGTTCGATTTACTGGTAACGGTTCCTACAAATAAAGGAGATGAGGTGATAGAAAGATCGGGTTTAGGCGACGACTTGAATTATGTGCCCACCAACAAAGCAACATTACAATCAAAACAATATCAGAATATTTTCGTGATTGGCGATGCCAGCAACGTGCCGGCTTCCAAAGCCGGGTCAGTAGCTCATTTTGAAGCTGAGATTCTTACAGATAATATTCTGCGCTTTATTAAGGGTGAACCTCTTAAAGAAGAATTTGACGGACATGCTAATTGCTTTATAGAAACTGGAAACGGTAAGGCATTATTAATAGACTTTAATTATACGCATGAACCTGTAGAGGGTGAGTTTCCGTTCCCTGGAGTTGGGCCTTTAAGGCTAATGAAAGAAAGCCGCATGAATCATATGGGAAAACTCGCTTTTCGCTGGATATACTGGAATGTGCTGTTGAAAGGCACGCACATACCGTTTGTATCGGCTACTATGAAGGAGGCCGGAAAGCATTATGACTAACAATTTAAAAAATAAATTTTATGGAAAAGATTATTGCAGAAAAAACAGTTCACATGAATGACGAAGGTTACCTGACTGATTTTTCAGAATGGAACAAGGATGTGGGTAATGCAATTGCCGCTGAAGAAAGTATTGTTTTAAGCCCAAGACATTGGGAAGTGCTGGATTATTTACAGGGTGAGTTTAAGAAAGAAGTGCCTTTAAGCATTCGCAAAATAGGAAAAAGTGAAGTTGTGGATATCAAAGAGTTTTATGCGCTATTTCCGAAAGCTCCATTGAAAACAGCAAGCAGAATTGCCGGTATTCCCAAACCTGCAAGTTGCATTTAGTATTTAATAGTAAAACTTAAAAACAACAATCATGAGCGAAAATAATGGTGAAATAAAAAAGATGATGATCATTCTGTCCAAAGCAACTTTGGAGAATGTATATGCAGCATTTATATTGGCTAATGGCGCCCGTATGGAAGGTATTGAGGCAGAAATGTTTTTTACTTTCTTTGGTTTGGAAGCTATTCACAAAAAGAAACTGGAACACCTGCATGTTGCAACAGTAGGCAATCCGGCAATGCACCTGCCTACTATGCTGGGAGGCTTGCCGGGTATGGAAGCACTGGCAACATCCATGATGAAGAAGGAGATGGATAAAATAGATATGCCGGGAGTACATGAATTTCTTGACATAATGAAAGCTTCTGGCGTAAAATTATGGGCTTGTAAACTGGCAATGGAAATGTTTCATTATAAAAAGGAAGACATGTATGATGATATTGATGGTGTTATAACCGTTGGCGACTTTTATAAACAGGGTAGCGGATTGGGTACACATATGCTGTTTGTCTGATAATGATACAGATTTTATTAAATAACTTTAACAGCAAATAGTAAGGATGCATAAAAGGGCTTCGAAATTATTGATCGTTTGCATTTTATGTGTTTTTACCATAACGCTTATAGTATGGGGTATAAAATTATTAATCAAATAAAAAAACATTATGAAAAAGAACATGGGCAGTCCTGACCGCATTATTCGTCTGGTATTAGCAGCTGTATTTGCAGGGCTTTATTTTGGAGGCATAGTAACGGGTACTTTCGGAATTATTTTGTTAGTACTGGGTGCTGTATTTGTAATAACCAGTCTGGTGAGTTTTTGTCCGCTTTATACGTTGGTTGGGTTAAATACATGTCCTAAAAAATAAAATTTGGCATGTGGCACTCAAGCTGTGCCTTATAATTTATAAGCCAGTTCATTTTTTATTTCTGTCATTACAAAGCTGCTTTGTACAGTTCCTATATTAGGCAGCTTTGATAATTTCTCTACAATAAATTGCTGGTATTCTTTCATATCAGCCACTACCAGTTTCAGCAGGTAATCATATGATCCGGTCATGTGATGACATTCCATTACTTCATCAAATTTTACAATAGATTTCTCAAAAGATTTTAACATGGAATGAGCGTGTTCCTTTAACTGAACATTTGTATAGGCTACCGTATTACGTTCAATTTTTTCCTTATCAAGGATAGCCACATATTGTTTTATGTAGCCTTGTTTTTCCAGCCATTTTATCCGCTCATAAACCGGTGTTATGGTTTTTCCTGTTTTATCGGCAATCTCTTTCGTAGTGAGTTTTGCATCGTATTGCAGCAGGTTCAGGATTTTCTTATCGGTAATATCTAGCAGTAGCATAAAGATAATTTATCCAAATATATTACTTATGCCAGATAGATTATCTGTTTATCGCTTATTTTACCAGTAAAAAAGATTTATTTTCCAATGTAACAAAAGTCATCTTTTTTACCGGTGTTATAGACCAACTTTGTAAAAAACAACTATCATGAGCTACGAAAATTTTGCCCCCGAAACCCTGATGATGGGTTATGGATATAAGCCTGAACTGAGTGAAGGTGCTATAAAATGCCCTGTATTTCAAACCTCTACTTTTGTTTTTAAAACAGCAGAAGAAGGAAAAGCCTTTTTTGAAATGGCACATGGAATGCCGGGGCATGAAGGTGAAAAGATGGGCCTGATCTACAGCCGTATTAATAACCCCGATATGGAAATCCTGGAGGAAAGATTGAAGCTTTGGGATGGTGGAGAAGCCGCTGCGGTTTTTTCAAGCGGCATGAGTGCTATTGCCACTTCGCTGATTAGTTTTTTAAAACCGGGAGATATACTTTTATTCAGTAACCCTATTTATGGAGGCACACATAAATTTATTCACTACATGCTGGATAACTGGGGAGTAAAAGCAATAGGATTTAATGCCGGGGATAGTAAAGAAAATATTATTGAACTGATTGAAACAAATCGTGCAGGAGAAAAGCTGAAAATGATTTATGTGGAAACACCTGCCAATCCTACCAACGATCTTATTGATATTGAAATGTGCAGTGAAATTGCAGGGGCTTATTCAACAACCGATAAAAAAATTTTACTGTCTGTTGATAATACCTATATGGGGCCACTATGGCAGCATCCATTAAAACATGGTGCTGATATTGTTTTATACTCAGCCACCAAATATATTGGCGGTCATAGCGACCTGATTGCCGGTGCTGCAGTGGGTAGTAAAGAAATCATTAAGCAAATAAAAAAGAGCCGTACATTCTTTGGTACCATGATGGATCCACATACCAGCTGGTTGTTAATGCGTAGCCTGGAAACCATGAAAATACGAATGGAGGCCGCTGCATTCAATGCAGAAAAGGTTGCCGGCTATTTACAGCAACATCCCAAAGTAGAAAAAGTATATTACCTGGGCTTTACAGCAATAAATAATCCCGGCCAAAGTGATATACTAAAAAAGCAATACCTCAGTAATGGAGCCATGGTAAGTTTTGATGTAAAAGGTGGTGAGAAAGAAGCCTTTGTTATGTTGAATAACCTTAAGCATATAAAACTGGCTGTAAGTCTTGGCGGAACAGAAAGCCTGGTAGAACATCCTTACAGCATGACGCATGCAGATGTGCCTGCCGAAGAAAAGAACCGGCTGGGGCTTACCCAAAAAATGATCAGGCTAAGTGTGGGGATAGAGAATTACAAAGATATTATCTGGGACTTAGGGCAAGCCCTTGATAAAATTCCGGACCAGTTAGTTACTAAATCAACAGATCCGGTTTCATTAATGAATTAAGTGATCAGTACATATTATTTTAAATGAAGAAAAACATATTATTTTCTATAATCGTGTTGTTACTGTTTATTAGCAGTCTGGCGCAGGTACAAAACAATAAAATACCTTTTGTTTTAAGACTTGAGTTAGTGGAGGTAAATAATTTTCCGGCATTACAATCTTTTGCTTACGCCACCTGGCAGGGTAAATGGCTGTTGGTTGGAGGCAGAAAAGATGGACTGCATCGCAGGCAACCCTGGGCAAGTTTTGATGAGGAAGGGCAGAACAATTTTATGTACGTTGTTGACCCGGTAAAAAAGCAGGTATGGAAACAATCTTTGCAAAAATTGCCAATTAGCATAAAGGAACAATTGCAAAGTACCAACATGCAGTTTTATCAAATAGAAAACAAACTGATACTTGCAGGTGGCTATGGATACAGTAAAACGGCAGATGACCATATTACATATCCCTATCTCACCATTATTAAAGTGGAAGAAGCTATCAATGCAATTATAAACGGGCAGCCACTTACCAATGTAATAATGCAGGCAAAGGACGAACGGATAGCTGTAACCGGTGGCAGGCTTGCAAAAATTGGCGATACATTATTATTAGCAGGTGGGCAGAGGTTTGATGGAATGTATAATCCAATGGGCCCCGCCCATGGCCCCGGCTTTACACAAAACTATACGAATGAAATAAGAAAGTTTATCATTACCTATAAAGATAATGCGCCATCAATTGCTTATTATGCTGCAATACATGACAGTATTAACCTGCATCGCAGAGATTATAATTTAGTACCTCAAATATTTCCTGATGGAGAAAATGGTTACACTATGTTCTCTGGTGTATTTCAGTATAACGCTGATATACCCTTCACCAATGCTGTTGATATTGCAGGAGGATATTACAAAGTAAATAATCAGTTTGTACAAAAACTGAATCATTATCATTGTGCAGTTCTGCCTGTATTTTCAGGTAAATCTGCCGATATGTACACGATTTTTTTTGGAGGTATCGCACAGTATTATCCAGGCACTAAGGGTGAAATGCTGGAATCTGCCGATGTGCCATTCACAAAAACTATAGGCATAGTAACCAGAAAAAAAGGAAATTTTACAGAAAATTATCTGCCAATAGAAATGCCCCGTTACTCAGGTGCTGCTGCCGAATTTATTTTTACACCCGATGTAAAAATGTACAATGAAGGTATTGCCGATTTGGATGCTCTGCAAAAGGACAGCGACGTGCTGATTGGTTATATTGTGGGTGGCATTAAGAGCACAGCTAAAAATATATTTCTTTCAAATACCGGAACGGAGAGTAACACGCAAAAAACTATTATGAAAGTGTATCTGACAGTAAAACAATAAAAAAGAACAAGTGTTTATTGTTTAATCTGGATCTATACTTCAGACTAGAAAAAAGGGTTGATAAGCATAAGTTTGAAAAGCCGGCTGAACATATCCGGTAATTGGTTTAAGCTGATATTTCGCTATAGGAAGCATTACTTGCTGCCAGGGCATTTGCTTATGATGAGGGAACAAATACTTTGATGAGCGATTATATCTATATGAATAAAAGCGGGTTTGGATCTACTCTTCCTTCTTAAAAAAATAAGTCGAAAAATCCATATACGAAAAGGCATCCTGCAAAAATGGATGCATTTTTTGATTTGTAACCTTTGTAACAAAGCTGGCCTGATAATAGAATTATATTTGCATTCTAAATACTTACCATGAGACAAACAATATTTACGAATTGGAATTTTATGCGGTTCCTTAGGTTAGGTTTGGGGATTGCAGTTATAGTGCAAGCTGCCATGGCAAGAGATGTAACTTTTGTAATAGTAGGCTTGCTGTTTACGGCAATGCCGGTTTTTAATATAGGTTGTTGCGGAACCAGCGGGTGCAATATACCACAAAGTAAAAAAGAAGAAAACACAAAAGATATCAGCTATGAAGAAGTGGTTTAACAATAACAAGTTGTATATGATTGGTGCCCTTGTGGGCGCTGTGGCCGGTTACTTTTACTGGCAACAGGTAGGTTGTGCTTCAGGTACCTGTATGATAACTTCCAAACCTCTTAACAGCACATTATACGGCGCTTTAATGGGTGGTTTATTATTTGGTATGTTTAAAAAAGGACCCCAAAAGAAAATTATAAAAGAAGAAGAAAACAATCATCATGACATTTAACGAAATTATACAATCAGATAAACTCGCCCTGGTAGATTTTTCTGCCGAGTGGTGCGGCCCATGCAAAATGATGGCACCCATACTAAAGGATGTAAAAAAAGAAATGGGCGATGCAATTACCATTATAAAAGTGGATGTGGACCAAAGTCCGCAGGCCGCACAAGCTTACCAGGTGCAGGGGGTGCCTACTTTAATATTGTTTAAAAACGGTAAACAGTTATGGAGGCAGAGTGGTGTTGTAAATAAATCGGGATTGGTAGGTGTAATAAAAAAATTCACCGTTTAGCATTTGTAACAAAAGTAGCGTTGCAGCAATTTTAGTTAGCGGAGATTTGCACAACTAAAAACAAGGTAATCATATGAACAAAAATCAAAAAACAATAGTTGACGTAAGAACGCCACAGGAATTTATGGACGGACATGTACCGGGTACTATCAATATTCCATTGAATGAAATAGCTCAACGCCTGGATGAAATAAAAATCTTATCTCAACCCATTACACTCATTTGTGCAAGTGGTAACCGTAGTGGACAGGCAGCAGCATTTTTAAAAGGCTACGGTGTTAATTGCGAAAACGGCGGAAGCTGGATGAATATTAAATCTGATTTTCAAACAGCATAAATTATATAAATAATGTTACAGGCAATAAAAAATTTACTCGGGTTAGGACCTAAAGTTGATTACAAAGAACTGTTGCAAAACGGTGCTGTTATAGTAGATGTAAGGTCGAAAGGCGAATATCAGGGTGGTCATATCAAAGGTGCGTTAAACATCCCTCTGGACAGTTTACATAATAATATAGCTAAACTTAAGAAAGAAAAACCAGTGATTACCTGTTGCGCTTCTGGTATGAGAAGTGCCTCGGCAAAAAGCATTTTAAAATCGAAGGGTTTTGTTGAAGTGCATAATGGTGGTGGCTGGATGAGCCTGCAGAACAGGATCAGATAATCTTATATCGTTTTATTTTCCTCCAAAAAATTAATTAACCGTAATGGTACAAAAGTCGTTTTTCGAAGCCCGGGGGCTTCGCTGTAATTCTATTGCCCTTATTCAAAAAAAACAGCCGGATAATTGGCGTATAAAAATGCAACTGATATTTTTGTTTGCAACTTTAGCACTGTCATTGGTAAGTTATAATTTGCAGGCGCAGGAAAACAGCCAGCCATTAAAACTTGAAGATGCAATACAGGCTGCCATAACAAAAAACAGGCAGGTTGCATTAGCTACAGTGGATGAAAAAATAGCCCTTTCAAACTACAAACAAACAGACGCTATTTATTTACCACAAGTGGGATTTACTTATACCTCACTCAATACCAACAATCCACTGAATGCATTTGGTTTTAAGTTACAGCAGAGGTCTGTTTCGCAAAGCGATTTTAATCCTGACCTGTTAAACCATCCTTCAACCACTTCTGACTTTACTACTAAACTGGAGCTGCAGCAACCCATAATAAATATGGATATGCTGTACAAAAGAAAAGCGGCAGCAAAGCAAACGGAGTTGTATCAATATAAAACACAACGTACCAAAGAAGCTTTAACGTTTGAAGTTGAAAAAGCCTACCTGCAATTACAATTGGCTTATGATGCGGTGGAGGTATTGGAAGATGCGCTGAAAACAACCAATGCAGTTTATACGTTTACCGACAATCATTATAAACAGGGACTGATTCAAAAATCGGATATGCTGAATGCAAAGCTGCGGGTAACAACCATTGAAACCAATATTGCAAAGGCCAAAAGCAACATACAGAATGCTTCAGATTATATTGGATTGTTAATGGGGGCAGATGTTGCTGTTGTTTACACAGTTGATAAAACTGAGCAGGTTGAAAAACCGGTGGTTGAAAACATTGCTCAAATTCCTTTGCAACGGGCCGATTTTGCAGCCATGCAAAAAGCAATTGAAGCATCTGATCTGATGATTAAATCAAGTAAGATGAGTTACCTGCCAACGTTAAATGCCTTTGGTAACTACCAATTGAATGACAGTCATATCCTGGGTTTTGGAGCAAATGCCTGGCTGATAGGTGTGCAGCTTTCCTGGGATATCTTCAAAGGAAATAAAACAAAAAATACCATTATTACTCAAACGCTGGAACGTGATAAATTAAAAGAGCAACTGACTCAGCAAAAAGAGCAAAGCCAGCTGGAACTTAACAAAGCATATCGCAATTTTTCAGATGCACAGTTTGATGCAAAGCAGCAAAAGGCTGCCATTGAACAGGCTGCCGAAGCATTACAGATACTGCAAAACCGCTACCAGCAGGGATTGGTAAATACCACCGATGTGTTGATGGCGGCTACACAAGTCTCACAACAAAAATTTGAATTGGTACAGGCAATATATGCAGCAAATGTTACCAAAGCCTACATACAATTTTTAACTTCTTCTAATAATAAATAAATCGCTTACCAAATGCACATACCAATTTATGTAAAAAGAACTGTTCAATTATTTACTGGTATCGGACTGTTGATGATGAGTGCCTGTTCTTCGGCAGACAAAAAAGACAGGAAGCCCGTTACTGAAAACGCCATTACTGTAACCGTCTCTGCACCGTCATCAGATGCACAGCAGGGACTAAACATTAGCGGGCAAATTGAAGCTTCACAAACTGCCAATATCAGCACACGTGTGATGGGGTATATTACCATGCTGAAGGTTAAAGTGGGAGATCATGTAAGCAAAGGTCAGTTGTTGGCGAATATCAGCAACCAGGATCTTTTAGCAAAGCGTGGGCAAACTGATGCCATGATTGCTGAAGCGGAAGCCAATGTAAAAAGCGCAAAAAAAGACTTTGACCGTTTTACTGTTTTATATGGTCAGCAAAGTGCCACAGCAAAAGAAGTTGATAATGTTACATTGCAATACAGTGCAGCAAAAGCGAGACTGGACGGTGCCAGGCAAATGCGTAATGAAATAAATGCGCAACTCAGTTACACCAGTTTAACTGCGCCGTTCTCCGGCATGGTTACACAAAAACTGGCCGATGCCGGCAGCATGGCAAATCCTGGAATGCCCATTCTTACCATCGAGCAAAGCGGAAGCTATCAGGTAAGTGCATCCGTTGCAGAAAACCTCATCAGCGCACTAAAGCAGGGTGCAATTGCAACCATTACCATTAGCGCAGTTAATAAAACAATCCAGGGAACAGTAACGCAGATCAATGAGTCCTCACAATTCACCGGTGGACAATATATCGTAAAAATAAGCATACCCGATAAGGACAAGCCGGGCCTGTATGCAGGTATGTATGCCAATGTTTCTATCCCGGTTTCTGCAGCGGTTGTAGTAAAGGAAAATGAAAACACTGCTGTGATGGTTCCGTTGCAAAGTATCGAACGTAAAGATCAGTTGACAGGATTATATACTGTTAGCAGTAATAAAACAGCCTTATTGCGCTGGGTAAGGCTGGGTAAGGTTTATGGCAACCAGGTTGAAGTACTTACAGGGCTGGAGAAGCATGAACAGTTTATTGTAAGTGCCGATGGCAAATTGTATAACGGAGTTTCCGTTATAATAAAGTAGGTATAAAAATTACTGCACCGCAATGTGGTAAATAATTACAGTGAAGAAAAGTAAAAGATTACAAACAAATTAATTCAGGCAAATGAAGAATGGATTTTCAGGCAATATAGCAAAAGCATTTATACAGTCTAAATTGACAATATTGTTGATGATTGCCTTTTTACTGATAGGTGGTTACAGTACCTATTTAATACCAAGAGAAGAAGAGCCACAAATAAAAGTGCCGATGGCCGATATTTTTATCGGCTATCCCGGCGCTGAGCCAAAGGATGTGGAAACGAAAGTAGCCGCACCATTGGAGAAAATGATCTCTAATGTAAAAGGTGTTGAGTATGTTTATTCAACTTCCATGCAGGGGCAGGCCATGATCATTGTTCAGTTTTATGTTGGAGAAGATATTGAACGTTCGTTGGTAAAATTATACAGCGAGATTATGAAGAATATGGATAAAATGCCGCAGGGTGTTACGCTTCCATTGATAAAAACAAGGGCAATAGACGATGTACCTGTGTTGGGCCTGACCATATGGAGTGAAAAATATGATGATTACCGTTTGAAACAGATTGGACAGGCGCTCACCAATGAAATAAAAAAAATACCCAAC
>JBBQLS010000110.1:0-11813 GCA_038328115.1 Chitinophagales bacterium | reverse complement strand
TCACATGAGTATTTACGAAAGCAAGCCTTATGTGGAAGGCGCCATTTATTTTGATCTTACCGATTACCGTACGCATTATCCGGGTACGAGTGATACCACTAAATTCAGGAGAAGGATACATGGCATCTATGATATGTACGGCCAGCCCAAACCATCCATGAAAGTATTAAGGGAATTGTCTTCGCCGGTAGATGTGCAGCAGGTCCGCAATTGGAAAAAAGGAAAACTGAATGTTTTGATATTTGGAAGCATTGGTTTGCCGCAGCATGTTGTAAAAGGTTACACATTATATGTGTCTGATAAAACTGATAATTATGCTGCAACAAAAGCTTATAATCTTCCTGATTTAAAACCCGGAGAGCGGTTAAATTTTGAAGTGGATGATTTGTATAACGGAAAAGCAGTCATCACCGTGGTAAGGCCAACCGGTTATGTTGTTTCTCAAAAAACATTTGAATGAGGAATGTTAATATTAAAACATTGTGCATGAAAAATATTTTGTGGATTTTATTGCTCAGCTGTTTCAATGGTTTGGCGCAGCAGCGGCCTAATATTGTTATAATCATTTCTGATGATCATGCTTTTCAGGCCATCAGTGCTTATGGCAGCAAGCTGATGCAGACTCCGGGCATAGACCGCATTGCCAATGAAGGTGTGCTGTTTAAAAAAGCTTATGTCACCAATTCTATTTGCGGGCCCAGCCGTGCAACTATAATTACCGGCAAGTACAGTCATAAAAATGGGTTTAAGGACAATGAACATTCCAGCTTCGATGGTGCTCAAAATACATTTATAAAAGAATTGACCAAAGCCGGTTATCAAACTGCATGGATTGGTAAATGGCATCTGGAAGCAGAGCCGCAGGGATTTAGTTACTGGCAGGTATTGCCGGGGCAGGGTAGTTATTACAATCCTGATTTTTTGATGATGGATGGAAGTAAAAAAAGAATTGAGGGCTATGCATCCAATGTAATTGAAGATGTTTCGGAAAGCTGGTTAGATAAACGGGATGTTACAAAACCTTTTTGTTTAGTGATTGGTCACAAAGCCACTCACCGTACCTGGATGCCTGATACGGCTGATCTGGGTATGTATGATAATATAACTTTTCCCTTACCGCATAATTTTTATGATGACTACAAAGGCAGGGAGGCTGCGGCGGTACAGGATATGACGATTGCAAAGACAATGATCATGGGATACGATTTAAAAATGTTTGTGAATGAAGAAGCAGAAAGTAAAGAGGGGAGTATCAGCCGCATGAATGCTCCTCAAAGAGCAAAATTTGACGCCTATTACAGGCCTGTTTACAACGATTTTAAATCAAAGAATTTATCAGGAGATGCACTAACGGAATGGAAATATCAAAGATACATGAAGGACTATCTGAGTACTGCGGCATCGTTGGATAGAAATATTGGCCGCACATTAAATTACCTCGATAAAAATAATTTAGCCAGCAACACGATTGTTATTTACGTTTCAGACCAGGGATTTTATCTGGGCGAACATGGCTGGTTTGATAAGCGGTGGATGTATGAAGAATCTTTCCGCACGCCAATGGTAATGCGATATCCGGGTGTTATAAAACCGGGAAGTATCAATAATAATTTCGTATTGAATCTTGATATAGCACCAACTGTTTTAGAGGCAGCAGGTGTAAAAATTCCGGCTGATATGCAGGGCGAATCCTTTTTGCCCTTAGTGAAGTATAATAATAGTAAAGGCCGTGATGCGCTTTATTATCACTATTACGAAAATGGTGAGCACTCCGTGTCGCCGCACTTTGGCATCAAAACAAAAAGATACAAGCTGATCCGTTTTTACAAAAGAGTAAGCAGTTGGGAATTGTACGATCTGCAAAAGGACCCGAATGAAATGAATAACCTGATTGATGAAAAAAAATATCAACAACAAATAATAAAACTTAAAAGTGAATTGTTGATATTAATAAAAAAATATGATGATACAGAAGCGGAAGAAATTTTTAATCAGCATTTGCAGGGAAACTAATTATATTTTATGAATAGCAGAAAATACAGTTTCATCATCTGTCTTTTATTACTAAACTTATCATCTGCAGCACAGGTGCAGTTGCCGCAATATCCTGATAGCCTTTTCTCTACCTATTATCATCAACGGGTTTCGCTTTTCAACGCATTGCCAAAAACAAGTGACGATATTGTTTTTATTGGCAATAGTATTACAGAAGGCGGAAAATGGAGTGAAATGTTTAATGATTTACGAATTAAGAATCGTGGTATTAGTGGCGATATTTCTGCAGGTATATTAAACCGTATAGGTGAAGTAGCCAAAAGAAAACCGGCAAAAGTTTTTTTAATGATTGGAATAAATGATCTGGCAAGAGGAATTTCTGCCGATAGTGTTGTAAAAAATATTTTATCGATCGCTTCTTATTTGCGGCAGAAAACGCCTGCTACCAGATTATTTATACAAAGCATTTTGCCGGTTAATGATTTCTACAGCAAGTTTCAGGGCCATACCGGCAAAGCAAAGCAGATAAAGGAAGTAAATGAAGCTTTAAGTAAAAACGAGGTGGCATATCACTTTACATATATTGATTTACAGAGTTCCTTTTGTGATGATGAAGGAAAACTAAAACCGGAACTTACCAATGATGGTCTGCATTTGAAAGGAGAAGGCTATTTGTTATGGAAACATTTGGTGTTTTCTTATGTATATGATTTACAGGAAAAAGTTTCCCTGTTGCCCCTACCGCAAAAATTAAATTGGAACCCCGGATATTTTAAATTATACAACTGCAAAGAGATAAAGATTGCTCATGACAGTTTGCAATATGAAGCAGTTCGTTTACAACAATACCTGGCTGATAAAGGATGGCTGACTTCAATTGTTAAGAAAGAAAAAACCGGGGGGGCGGTTATTGAATTGCGGATTGAAAAATTGAATACACCATCACAAGAAAACGAAGCATATAAACTGGAAGTAAATGAAAAGACTATTTTAATTTCAGCTAATTCGCTTCATGGTATTTATAATGGCATTCAAACTTTAAAGCAACTGATGAGAGATGGCAACATGATTGATGCTTGTGAAATTACTGACTGGCCTGCTTTTTCCTGGAGAGGATTTATGGTAGATGTAGGCAGAAATTATCAATCTGTCAAACAACTCAAACAACAGATTGATGTAATGTCTGCCTATAAATTGAACATCTTTCATTTTCATCTAACAGAAGATATTGCCTGGCGATTGCAAAGCAAGCAATATCCGCAACTAACAGAAAGTAAAAATATGTTGCGTAATCCTGGTGAGTATTATTCGCTGGAAGAAATGAAAGAACTGATACAATATTGTAATAATAGATATATCACACTTATCCCTGAAATTGATATGCCAGGTCATAGTGCTGCTTTTAAGAGAGCAATGGGAGTGGATATGCAAAGCGAAGAAGGCGTAGTAATCTGCAAGAATATTTTAACAGAACTGTGTACCGAACTGGATGTTCCCTATATCCACATTGGCGGCGATGAAGTAAAGATTACCAATAAAGAATTTCTGCCTCAAATGATAGCACATGTAAAATCATTGGGCAAAAAAGTTATGGCCTGGGATCCCGGTGGTAATGTACCCGAAGGTACAATCCTGCAAATGTGGAACGGAAATTCAAAACCAAAACCCCGTTATCCTACAATTGATTCGAGGCATTTATACCTGAACCATTTTGATCCGTTTGATGGAGTGGTAACTGTATTTAATCACCAGATGGGTGATGTAAAAACAGGTGATGTAAACAGGCTGGGGGCCATTTTATGTAACTGGCCAGACAGAAGGGTGAGTAAAGAAGAGGACTTGATAACAATGAATGCAGTTTATCCTGTTATGCTCAGTTTTGCAGAAAGATGCTGGCGGGGCGGGGGTTACAAGAATTATTTATCTGACTTTGGCTTGCCCGAAACTGATCGCTATAATGCATTTATAGAGTTTGAAGGCCGCTTACTGGATCATAAGCAACAAACTTTTGGAAACATACCATTTCCCTATTTTAAACAAAGCGATATTGAATGGAAACTCATTGGCCCTTTTGATAATAAAGGAAAAACGGCAACTTCCTTTTCGCCCGAAACAATAAAATTTTTAGATACTTTTCAATTAAAAGATTATCCTTCAGTCTTTGGTGCAACAATCTGGTTGCGGCATTTCTGGCACCCTATGATCAGTTCTCATTTGCAAGATCCAAAAGAGAATACTACCTGGTATGCCACAAGAAAAATATGGGCTGATGTAGACGGCGAAAAAGATTTCTGGATCGGTTTTAATAATTTTTCCCGGTCAACTGCAACGGATGAGCCACCGATTGGCGCATGGGATGGCCTGCACAGTGCAGTATGGGCAAATGGAAAATTTATTGAACCGCCTCATTGGAAACATGGCGGACAAAAAGGTGATAGTGAAACTCCATTAACAGATGAAGGATATGAGTATCGTTCTCCAACAAAAATTTATCTGCAAAAAGGCTGGAATACAATTTTAATAAAAGCGCCGGTTGCTGGGTTTAAAGGAGCTGATTGGCAAAACCCTGTAAAATGGATGTTTACATTTATTCAACTATAAAGAAAATATAAAAAGATGATTGAAACAGTTTTAATATAAGAACCGGTGATTTTTGAAAAAATACCCACAAGGATATTTACTGATTCGCAACAGACCTCTATTTTTATTGCTAATGAAATTGCTGAGTTAATCCAACAAAAAAATAAGGATGGCAAATATTGTGTGCTCGGCCTCGCTACAGGATCCACACCCAAATTCATCTATAAAGAACTGGTTCGGCTTCATAAAGAAGAAGGGTTAAGTTTTAAAAATGTTTACTCATTTAACCTGGATGAATATTATCCAATGAAGGCGGATTCGCTGCACAGCTACGTACGATTTATGAAAGAACAACTATTTGATCAGGTTGACATTCCTGATGGAAATTATTTTATTCCTGATGGAACAATCCCACCGGAAGAAGTAAAAGATTTTTGTTTTGGTTATGAACAAAAGATAGAAAAATTGGGAGGGCTGGATTTCCAGTTACTGGGTATTGGCGGCAACGGGCATATCAGTTTTAATGAACCAGGCTCAGCGTTAAATTCAGGAACCAGATTAATGATGCTTGACCATGCTACAAGAGTTGCTGCGGCATCAGAATTTGGTGGGCAGTTGGCAAAAGTTCCAAAGAAGGCTATAACACTTGGAATTAAAAAAATATTGCAGGCAAAACGAATTGTATTGCTGGCCTGGGGGAGAGAAAAAGGCTGCAATTCTCAAAAATGCAATAGAGGGACCGGTTAATGAAATGCTGCCTGCCTCTTATTTGCAAACACATAGCAACATACTTTTTATTATTGATGAAGGAGCTGCATCAGAATTAGCCCGTGTTAAATCCCCTTGGTTGTTTCAAGATGTTCTGTGGGACATCCATTTGATAAAAAAAGCAGTTACCAATTTATCATTAACTATAAATAAGCCTATTCTTAAATTAACCAACAAGGATTATAATGATAATGGGTTAAGCGACTTACTGTCTCAATATGGGCAAGCTTATGATATTAATATAGAAGTTTTCAATAAGTTGCAACATACTATTACCGGCTGGCCGGGAGGCAAGCCCGGAGCGGATGATGAGTGCCGGCCTGAAAGGGCAACGTCCGAAAAAAAGAAGTGCCTCATTTTCAGTCCACACCCAGATGATGATATAATTTCTATGGGTGGAACTTTTCAGCGGTTGGTTGACCAGGGACATGATGTGCATGTGGGCTATCAAACATCTGGTAATATTGCAGTGGCCGATGATGAAGCATTACGGTTTATTGATTATACAATTGATTTCAATAACAAGTTTCACAAGGGAACTAATGAAGCTATTAAGATATATACCGAAGCAAATAACTTTCTAAAGGATAAAAAAGATAGTGATATTGATTCCGACCAGATTCGGTTTGTAAAAGGGTTAATCAGACGGAGTGAGGCAAAAGCCACTTGCAGGTATGTAGGAATACCTGATGAGAATGTCCATTTTCTGGATCTGCCGTTTTATGAAACCGGCAGGATTGAAAAAGATCCGATTGGTGAGCAGGATATTTTGATTGTTCAACAACTAATTGAAAACATAAAACCACATCAAATTTTTGCAGCAGGTGATCTGGCCGATCCGCATGGTACACATAAGGTTTGTTTGGATGCAATATTTGAAGCTGTACGAAAAATAAAGGATAAAGAATTTATGAAGGATTGCTGGATTTGGTTGTACCGGGGTGCATGGGCAGAATGGGAGATTCATGAAATTGAAATGGCTGTACCTATGAGTCCCGATCAGGTTTTACAAAAAAGCTTTAGCATTTTCAAACACCAGTCGCAGAAAGATGGTGTAGTTTTTCAAGGAACAGACTCAAGGGAATTCTGGCAAAGAGCGGAAGAAAGAAACAAAGCCACTGCTGCCTTTTATAATAAACCGGGTTTAGCAGAATATGAGGCAATGGAAGCATTTGTAAGATGGGAGGCACCTTTGTCTTGCATAAAATGTTAAAAATCTAAATCGCAAATAAAAAGTAAGTTCTTCATATATTTTATTGAATGTTAGATTAAAGTGATGAACAACATATTATTATTTATGTGTGCTTATTAAGCAAACTACTCCTTAGCAAAAAATTTTTATACATGGCCAGCACATGATGCATTCGCAAAATACAATACAGGCAATAACAAAAAATAAGAAAAAGATAATTACTATAACTGCGTAACAGCTTGTTGTGGTTATTAATAAACAGCAACGTATGATAACCTGTGCCCAGTAATACAGCACCGGAAATTATATAGATAATAAGAATATTAAAATACTGAATCAAATACTTCACTTAAAACTATTACTATTAGATTTTGTACCGTCATTAATAAATAATCTTTAATTTTTTTTGTGAATGAATTTAAAGCTGCGTCTGGTTAAATAATTTTTATACCACAATCAAGCACTTCTCATTCTGTTAGTATTTTAGTAATAATATCAGTTTCTCCAATTTGCCATAAACGGCAGCCTTTCTAAAGGCCTCCGGTAAATATTCAAATTTACTGTGATTGTAATAGGCAATTGATTTACTCACTTTTTTATTTTTTAATTTGTTAGGGCATTATTGTCGATACAAATTTGGCTAGGAATCCTAACCAATTAAAATAAACTTAATTTTCTTTTAAAAATTTTGGTGTAAAAACATTGCCTTTGTCTCTAAGATTTCCTTATCTATAAAACATAAAAAATGTCTAACAGTGCGATTAGTTGCCTGTTGGTGGCAGTGTTTTATATGTTGCTATTTTGTTGTTTAAGTTGATCCATTTGTACTGGACTAAGTGTATTGAAAAGTTGTTAACCAAAGAGTTCGTTAACCAATTGTGTTAATTTATTTATAAATCAAGAGGATAAAAACTTTACAGAAATAATTTTTTTTAACTTTCTTAATCAATATTAATTTCTTTATGAAGTACCTGATATTGATATTTGCGATAATTATTGGTCAGAATGCTTATTCCCAAACTTTTGGGCTTACAGTAACCATTACTAACATTAAAATCATAAAAGGAGAAATAAAACTCGCCATTTATACAGAGAATAAGTTTTTTTTACAAAAGGAAGGTGAATATAGACGGATTGCTTTTAAGATAACCCAATCCCCACAAAAATATATTATCACAAATTTACCTAAAGGAGATTATGCTATTGCACTTTTTCAAGATGAAAATTCTGACGGAAAATGCAATACTAATCTTCTAGGTGTTCCAAAAGAAGGATATGGATTTTCAAATAATTATAAACCCTTTTTATCTTCACCTTCTTTTAGCGACTGTAAATTTACAATTAATGATAATAAAGCCTTAACCATTGCACTCATTAATTAGTATTAAAATTGCAAAAATCAATTATTCTTTGGATGTAAAATATGTAAGCCTGTTGGCGGTAACATTGCCATCGACAAATATCTGCTATTATCAATAACTCCAAATAATGTGACTATAGACGTTGATCTAATCTATATGCCGCTTTTCAATTTACTACTCTCTAATTCCGCTTCGTAGGAAAGGGAAAAACAAATACTACACAAAGTTAGCCATTGGCGCCCCCACACAAAAGCCACCCGGCTTCATCTTCCATTTTTAACTTTCAACATTCTTCTCCGTAACCGTCCTAAGCAACATTTCGGTCCTGCAAAAAAACAAATACTACACAAAGTTAGCCATTGGCGCTCCCACACAAAACCTCCCCGGACGCATCCAAATTTTTTTAGCCATCAACACAGCCCTGGGCTACGGCTGTCACACTGAGCCTGGCGAAGTGCCAACATTTATGCTAAAAAAATTTGGAGTGCGCCGATGCCCAATAGCTGATACAGTTCTGTATTTATATTTTTTCATTTTTTAAATTTTATGTTATGTATCAGTTATGGTGTTCACCTTCCAATTGTAAAGTTTGGCGTTCAGCCAATGGTTGGTATGCTTATGTAGTTAATGGTAAGCTTATCGGTAAGTGCCGTTATCCTGCTCCAGGTTCTAAGCGTTGGTTAGCTATGCTTCCTTAATTATTAGCCCGCCAATCGGCGGGCTTTTTTTAATTCGCCGAGGCCTCATGAAGCAAAAGTTTTTATTTTGGGGAAAGACGGAACATCCACATAATCTTCCTCACAAAATTTGCAGTTCTTGTTTATTGCCATCTGCAAAATGTCAAGTATTCCGTCCTAAATACTTGACATTTTCCATTCCTTTCGAGAGATGCATAGGATAAAATAAAGTAACCTTACCACACAACATTCAAGGAATTTATTTTAGGAGAACTGCTGGCGGAGACTGATTTACTTAACACATTAAAAGAAGTTCAAATCAGGCTAGAGAAAGTGACTTGGGATATTTGAGTGAGCGTCCATTCCCGATTAAATGTTCTTCAATGTCCGGAAAACGGCATGAGTTAAAACAGGGCAGATGGTAGAATCAGTCAGGAAACAACACGGAAACAGGATTGTCTAAGTCCGTATTAACGCTGTATTAAGTCCGCTTTCTTGAAGAAAGTCAGGCATTCTTCAAGAAATAATTGCCTGACGGTGTTGTCTGCTAATTTTTGGTATAAGACAAAAGATGCCAACGGAAAAAATCCTGGTAACCCAACAACAGGATATTTCCCCACATTTACATGTAACAAACCTGCAACCGGGTAGTATTATACAGTTGATCCCATTAACTCCAGGTGGCAGTGGCAATTGAGCATAAAATATTCGTTTTAGAAAAGCATCGTATTATTTTTTTAGAAACATCTGGTATTTATTGTTTCTATCATTAAGAGAGAGATACTCATTATTGCATTGCACTTTGATATTAATATCCAGAAACAGCTATTTCAGAATCACTTTAACTAAACTTTTATAACTACTTCAATTTATCCACAGATTGTAGTAATAGGTTTGTTTCTTAATAATTAACAAAACACTTAAAATTAAATTATGAAAAAGTTATTAGCAACAATTACGTTAGTATGCCTGTTTATGGTTGGTGTACATGCACAGGATTTAAAAACAGCCGATGTTCCTGCAAACGTTAAATCGGCATTAATGCAAAAATATCCAGAAACAGCTAAGGCAAAAGTTTCATGGGAAAAAGAAAAAGGGAATTTTGAAGCCAACTGGGGAGGCAAATCCGGCGAAGACAATTCAGCAGTGTTCACCCCATCCGCAAACTTTGTTGAAATTGTAAAAGCCATCACGGTAAGTCAACTACCTGCATCGGTTTTAGCTTATGTGAAAGAACATGAGCATGGGGCAAAAATAGTAGAAGCTGCACTTGTTACTGATGCAAAAGGTACCGTTACTTATGAAGCTGAAATAAAAGGAAAAGAATTAATTTTTGACAAGGATGGTAAATTCATAAAGACAGAAAAAGGATAATTTAATTCTGAAAGACTAACAAAATCCGCCTCCGGATTTGGAGGCGGATTTTATTTATCTGAATTTTGAAATATTAAGAAGTATGTATTTGAGTGGCAGTAACTGCTATTTATTAATGTAAACTAATAACTAATGGACACAAATACTTTTCAACAAATAGATAGCGGCAAAACGGCAAGGGAAATGCTGAATAAAGTACCGCAGATAACGCTTTATTTTTGGGTAGTCAAAATTTTATGTACTACTGTTGGCGAAACTGCGGCTGATTTTTTAAATACAAGCCTGAATCTGGGCCTCACAGGCACATCTGCAGTAATGGGTGCATTGCTTCTTATTACACTCTTCTTCCAGTTCAAATCAAATAAATATATTCCTGCAGTTTATTGGCTTGCGGTTGTTTTGATCAGTGTTGTTGGCACTTTAATTACCGATAACCTGACCGACAATTTTGGAGTTTCCCTTCAATTAGCTACCGTTGTTTTTTCAGTAGCGTTAGCAATAACTTTTATTATTTGGTATGTAGTGGAGAAAACTCTGTCTGTTCATAAAATAAATACCCTTCGCCGGGAAGCCTTTTACTGGCTTGCCATACTCTTTACTTTTGCATTGGGTACTGCCGCCGGAGATCTTGTAGCCGAGAGCTACAAGCTGGGATATTTATTATCGGCCGGTATATTTGCTGCGTTGATTTTAATGTCGTGGCTTGCTCATAAGTATTTAAAACTAAATGCTGTACTAACATTCTGGATAGCATATATTTTAACCCGGCCGCTCGGTGCCTCCATTGGCGACTATCTTTCTCAATCAAACAGTGATGGAGGCTTAGGACTTGGCACTGTTATCACCAGCGCAATTTTCCTGATTGCAATTCTGGCTACAGTAATTTATCTTACTAAAACAAAGAAAGATGTGATTGAGAATATTTAATAACCTCGTTATAATTGGGATAAACAAAAATGTTGATGATAGGAGTGTAAAAAGCCGAAAGTGATTTCGGCTTTTTTATTTACTATTTTAAAACGTAATTGGTAAAGTGTAATCGCTTTAATATTTGGTTCCAATCCTTTCTGTACCTGTATTGCTGTTATTATTATTGTTGGAATAATCGTCATTATTCATGTGTTGTTTGATAGGATTAATCTTTGTCTCTACATAGCGTATGCAAATAAAAATGGAATATTCCTGGCAAGAGGTATCAGTATAAACTAAGCCGGTAAGGTCAAGATTTTATATTGTTAGCTGTTTTTACCAATTGGGTAACTTTCGTTCCTTCCTCTTTTTTTACTTAAAGAGGTGCGTTTAGTTGGTCGCTTTAGCCTGTATATCTGTATAATTGCTGTTACTGATAATATGCCTCCTATAATCCAGTTAATAATATCCTGATGGGCATTAATTGTTCTAATAAAATAATTTCCTCCGTATATAAATATTAGAAAACCAAGTAAAGAACCAAGCCCAATGCCTACTACATAAAAGTTATAATGCTGATTTTTGGCAAGTAGAATATTATTTGTAATGAGAAATGTACTCCACAAAAACCAAAATGGAATTTTCATCGGATCCAAGGCACTTAGCAGCAAGCCCGACCAAAAGGGATGGTTTATTTTTGCAGGCATGGCAGATGTGAAACCGGTCTTTTGTATTGCGGCGTTAAAGCTGAATATTGCAAGGGCAAGAATTATTACAATGGTTAAACATTCAAGAATTTTAAATATTTTTTGCCGCTTGCTTATCCAACTCATAAAGACAAGAGCAAGGCGAACAAAAATTAATTCAGATACTATACAGCCAATAGAAAAAACAAGACCAGCATGTGTACCTTTCGCAACAGATATATAAGTAGTAAAAAGATTTAGTGGACCAAGC
>JBBQLS010000109.1:0-12012 GCA_038328115.1 Chitinophagales bacterium | reverse complement strand
AAACATTTCAAAATCTATTTTTTCTATTCCATAAGTAAGCCCGTAAATACTATACAGATTTTTATTACCCCATGTTTCGTTTTTAATAATGTCATGATCCCAGATAGCATCATTGGTTGCCTGTGCTATCAGCTCAAAACGCTCGTTTGATATTCTGATTTCTTCTTCCGCTTTTATTCTCTCTGTAATATTCTTGCTGGTGATAATGAAACCACTGCTTATTCCTTTATTATCTTTAAGCAGGTTAATATTACTAAGCAGGTTAATTTTTTCTTTGGTTTTGGGATGTATAAAATTAAACTCTCCTTTCCATTTGCCTGCGGTAAAAACCTGTTTAAAGACTTCCTCATTACTGGTACCGGCTGGGTATTCAAATGTTACCAGGTCCGGTATTCTTTTGCCAATAACCTCTGCTACAGTAAACCCATATAATTCTTCACAGGCATTGTTCCAGCTTACTATAGAGCGGTTCACATCCAGCGATGTAACCGCATCGGAAACACTATCCAGTAAACTTGCCTGGTATATTAGTTTATTTTCAATTTTTTTTCTTTCAGAGATATCCCGTATAAAACCAATCAACGTATGAGAGCTTGCCATTTTAGAATTTACCTCCACATCCAGAAATGTTCCGTCCTTTTTCTTCACCCTTCTTTCGTATAAAAGGCTTTTTCCCTGCATTAACTCCTGTATCCTTAAAGGATTTGAGACGGTATCTTCCTGGGGCAAAAAATCTGTTAAGTGATATCCGATTAATTCTTCATCGTGAAAACCAATCATCTGCTGAATACTTTTATTTACTTCCAGTATCATGCCTTCCATATCGGTTATCACAATCCCATCCGATGCCTGTTCAATAAGAGTGCGGTATTTTTCTTCCTTTTGCTTTAAAGCCAGCGTTATCTGTTTTATATCGCTAACATCTTTAAAAAAAATAGTTAACCCTTCTTTTGAAGGGTAAATATCATTTTCAAACCACTTATCAAATTGCGGAAAATACTCCTCCAGGTATTGATATTCCTGTGTTTCCATAGCCCGGTGATAGGCATGATAAAAAGGCTGGTTTATCCCTTCAGGAAACTCCTTCCAGATGTTTTTTCCAATAAGGCTTTGTGGCTCTCTTCCGAATATCTCTCCTGCCTTTTCATTTACATAAGTGTACTGCCAATTACTATCCAGGGCTACAAACGCATCAGATACTCTTTCAACAAGTGAGCGGTACTTATTTTCACTCTTATTTAATTCGCTGGTCCGCCTTAATATCAATTCATTCAACTTTTTTGGCCTGATGGCAATCCGGTAGGCAAACAAAGCAGCCAAAACAGAAAGTAGCAAGCCCAGTATAGCAAGTATAAACAGGTTTACTGAAGCAAGGCGGCCTGCTGTGCTGATTACAGACAGCTTCCATTCTCCATCAGGTACAAAAATTGAAACCGATTTAGCTTTGGAGAACTCTTTATGTTCCGGTAAAAAAAATTGTTCTTTTTTAGTATCCGGATTAATTTTTGAGAGTTGAAAATAATAATCATTGTTGCCTGAACTATCAATACCTGTAGCTTTGTATAATGTTGACATTTTTATTATAACAGCGGAAAAACCCCAGAATTTATCTTGCCTGAAAACCGGCAAACGGCCCACAACTCCCATTCCCCCCTGTTTCAACTCAAATGGGCCGGCAAAAAATAATTTCTTTTCTTCAATAGCTTTATAAGCTTCTTTGTTTCTGGTAGAGTCCTGTAAAATATTATACCCAATTACTTTTTCATTTCCCTTCAAAGGGTACGTATATTTTATAACCCCGTCTGGCAACAGTTGAAGGGCATCAATGCCTTTTCCAGACTCAAGCACCTGTTTCGCAATAGAATCAAAATTACTTATCTCACCCTCCTTATTTATCAAAAAAGCCACGATTTTAGTAGCAGAAAGGCTTTGTGTTAAAACTTCGTCCAACTTATCTTTTGCCTGGTGAAGCATTGCAATAGCCTCCTTATCCCTGTCTTCTTTTATAATCTCATAGCGCTCAAAAGTGAGTAGGCTAAATATTAAAGCAAACATAATAAACACCAGGCAACTGAATAATACCGGGCGGTTGAATATAGGAAACACCCCGGTGCTCTTATTGAGCTGTCCGGTTAGCTGTTTATTTATTTTATTTTCCTGGTCTGACATGTGGCTTTAGGCTGTTAGTTGTAAATGGTTAAATTAAAAGTTGCAGGAACAATTTAAGTTACAACTTTATACCCATTATTAAACTGGCTATTTTTAAGCTGGTTGCAAAATTATCTTTTTATGAGAATACCCTGTATAGATGTTCTTCTACATAAAATCTGCATATAATTCTATAAGCTGCGCAACACTTTAATTTTCTTTATTCCGTTTTTATCTGCATGTATTGGTACTGTTCCATATCCACAAAACCCTGTTATGCCAAAGTCATCCATCTCTAAAATAAGTATCTATTTAAGAATAGACTCTAACAGCATCGATAATTATTTTAATCCCCACGACCCCTCCCGGCTTGATAGAAGGCAGTTGGGGCAAGAGTTTAAAAACTACCTGGATACTGCAGTTGCAAATGCAGGAAGAAGTACGGATATAGATTTTAAGGTTTTTTGCTGCGAAACCGGCTCTATGCGTTTTATGGTAGAACCATTGATAAAAACCATACGGAGACATTTTAAAATACTGCGAACACTTAAAGAAGTTGAATTCAAAAAATTTAAAAAAAAGAACTACATCCTGCTTTTATTCAGCATTGCTGTAGTTATGTTTTGTCAGGGTGTTTTACCGGTGATTTTTGGAGCAGACCACCGCATTCACTCTATGTTCAGCAATGCCATTGATGTTTTTAGCTGGGTTATTTTATGGAAGCCCATAGAGCGGCTTATTTTTTACTGGAATCCATTTTTAAAAGAAATACTGTTATACGATAAAATTGAAAATGCCGAAGTAAAAATTGTAGAAAGTGAGGAAGAACTTATTGATTATCATATGGAGCATTTTGATGCAGCTTAATGCTAATGCTCAAACCAAAACAGGTATTGAGAATTACAATTTAAAGAGCAGCAACGAGCCCTATTTATGGATGCCTGTTATTCACCGTACCGGTAAAAAAGGTTTGCATACCGAGTTCAGGTATAATTACGAAGAACGGAAAACTGCATCCGTGTATATAGGTAAAAATTTCAGCAGAGACAGTTCTTTTAGTTATTCGATAACCCCGATGCTTGGCTGGGTTTTTGGCAGGTTTAACGGCGGTTCTGTTGCATTAAATGCAGATGCTGATTATAAAAAATTTTTTGTTTCTGTGCAAACACAGTACACAGCCGGTTCGAACGTTGCAAGCAAAAATTTTTTTTATACCTGGGCAGAAACCGGTTACCAGCCGGTTGATTGGTTTTATGCAGGGGTAAGTACTCAGTTTACAAAAGTATATGAAGAAAAATCGGTGGTAGAATACGGGATACTTGTAGGCTTTAAAATAAAAAAATTAACTATTCCGGTATATGTTTTCAGCCCGTTTGGTAAAGACCGAAACTTTATTGTTGGGATAAATATTGAATGGTAAAAAAAATAAAAAAGTAATAATATCAATAATCAGGTTTGGGTAACTGTTTAACAACAAATACAAAATATCCAAATTTTCAAACCCTGTCCATGAAAAAAATAATACTTACAATTCTGGCATCTGCATTTGTATTTTTGTCTTATGCACAATTGGGCATTGGTACCACCAGCCCTAATTCTACATTAGATGTAAGAGGTTCCATAGCTACCAGCTACCGGTCATTTACTGCAAATACTACAGCCACAGCTACAGATAACCTGTTGGTGTTTACAGGTACTACAGCCACTACCATAACCCTGCCCACTGCGGTTGGCTGCGATGGAAGAACCTACATGATAAAAAATGCCAGCACCACCGGGCCAACACCGGTGCTTAACATTGCTACCACTTCATCGCAAACTATTGACGGAGCTGCTTCCTGGTCATTAACTTCGGCCAACGAAACGGTTACTTTAATAAGCAACGGTGCAAACTGGAATGTTTCTGCACAAAGTTTACCGGGTGGATCAGGTGTTAACTGGACACAGAACGGAAACTCAGTTGCTTCTCAAAAATCAATTGGTACCATCAGCAATTATTCACTTCCATTCATAACAAATAATACCGAAAAAATGAGGCTTACCAATACCGGCAGTTTAGGTATAGGCACTTCTACTTTTAATGCAACCAATCCGGAAAAATTGGTTGTGGATGCAGGTACCACTACCTCCGTAAATGCCATTGTAGGCAAAGGATCAATTGACAATTACCTGCAATTGAATATTCAAAATAATTCTGCCGGTACAAGCGCATCATCGGATGTGGTAGCAACTGCCAACAACGGAAACGAAACAACAAACTTTGTAGATATGGGTATTAATGGCGGAAGCAACAGCAGCGGTATTTTGGGAGTTGCAAACGATGCATACCTATATAATATAGGGCAGAACATGTTGATAGGAACCGGTACTGCTGCAAAATCTTTAGTTTTTATGACAGGGGGTACAACGCAATCAATCAATGAGAGGATGCGCATTGATGGAACCGGAGATGTTGGAATTGGTACAAACACCATTCCCAAGGCTGCCATTGGTGCCGCCAAATTTGCGCTGGAGGGAACTACAACTTCTTTAAGCGGACCTCATGTACAATACACCACATCGGCAGATAATTATCCGTTACTACAAAATTTAAACTGGGCACATGACTATGTTTATAATGCTTACGATGCTTATTTTGATGGTGCCTGGAAAAGCGGTACTACAAGCGGGGGTAATTTTGTAATGGGTAAAGAGCTTGGCAAATTTGTAGTACAGTACGGCACAAATATTACACCAGGGTCAGCAATAAGTTGGAATAATGGTTTTTTATTAACCAATGCCGGCAAATTTGGAATAGGCACACAAACATTTAATGCAACCAATCCTGAGAAATTAGTAGTAGATGCAGGTGTTACCTCATCAGTAAATGCTATTGTAGGTAAAGGATCGATAGACAATTACCTGCAGTTAAATATTCAAAATAATTCTGCGGGTACAAGTGCATCATCAGATGTAGTAGCTACTGCAAATAACGGAAGTGAAACAACCAACTACATTGATATGGGAATTAATGGTGGAAGCAATACCAGCGGTGTAATGGGAGCTGCCAATGATGGCTATTTATACAATATTGGACAAAACCTTTTGTTGGGAACCGGTACCGCTGCTAAATCATTGATATTTATGACAGGTGGTACCACACAATCAACCAACGAAAGAATGCGCATTGATGGAAGTGGCAATGTGGGTGTAGGTAACAATAATCCCGGCCAGAAACTGGATGTAACCGGCAATTTAAAATTATCCGGTGCTTTTATGCCCGGGGGCACAGCCGGTGCTGCCGGGCAGTTTTTAATATCATCAGGAGCCGGTGTTACGCCTACCTGGTTTGATGCTTCGGGTTATGCATGGCTTATCAATGGTAATAATGTATCCAGTATTAAATCTATTGGAACAACCAATGCTTTTGATTTACCATTCATTACAAATAATACAGAAAAAATGCGCCTTACAACCGCTGGAAACATGGGCGTTGGCACTTCAACATTTAATGCAACCAATCCCGAAAAATTATTGGTAGATGCAGGAACTACCACATCAGTAAATGCCATTGTTGGTAAAGGATCTATTGACAGTTACCTGCAATTGAACATACAGAATAATTCTGCAGGTACCAGTGCTTCATCAGATGTGGTAGCTACTGCAAACAACGGAAATGAAACAAGTAATTATGTTGATATGGGTATTAACGGCGGTAGTTATACCGGTGGTGTTATGGGTGCGGCAAATGATGGATACCTATACACCATGGGAAATAATTTTTTGCTTGGTACAGGTAATGCTTCAAAATCTTTAGTGTTTATGACTGGTGGCACTTCACAAGCAACCAACGAAAGAATGCGTATAGCTGGCAATGGTAATGTTGGAATAGGAAACAATAACCCTACTTCAACCTTGTCTGTTACAGGCTCAACAGCACATTCTATAGTAACAAAAACAGCCAACTATACTACTACTGCAAGCGATTACAGTATAGTATGCAATAACGCCGGAGCCATTACCATTACATTACCTGCAGCCAGCGGAGCAACCGGAAGGGTTTATGTAATTAAAAAAATATCCGGAGCAGCTAATAATATAACCATCGATCCGAATGCGGCAGAAACTATTGATGGCGCAACTACAAGGGTAATGACTACCCAGTATGAATCGGTGATGATACAATGCGATGGAACAAGCTGGTATATTTTATCAAAAAACTAAAAGATTAAATTAATTACCAAACCGGTTTATCATTTAACCACTGGCATCATGAAAATAATTATAACAACCTGTTTACTTTTTATATGCCATAACGCTTTGATGGCACAGCTAAATGTTCAAAATACCGGTATCGTTTATATTGGTTCTGCCACCGATATTTTTTTTGTGGCAGCATCATTTACCAATAGTTCGGGTGCGGCATTTACCAATAATGGCAGCATTTATGTAAAACAGGATATCAGCAATGCTCAGTCATCTATGGCTGCTGGAACCGGTTCTCTATTTTTAAATGGCAGCAGTGCCCAGACGATTAACGGCACACAGGTTTTTAAAACATATAACCTGGTAACAGATAATGCAGCCGGCATAACCATAAATAATAACCTGAGTGTAAGTGGCATCCATACTTACGCTGCCGGCATGATAACAACGGCTGCAACACCTAACTACATGATCTACGAAGCAGGTTCATCCTATACCGGCAGTAACGATAGCCGCCATGTAAATGGCTGGGTTAAAAAAATTGGCAACAGCAATTTTACTTTCCCGGTTGGTAATGCAACTTACGAAAGGCCAATAGCTTTAACCACCCTCACTGCATCGGGAGAGTTTAATGTAAGGTATAGCCGTACCACAGCAAACCGGCTTTCGGTTTATAACCCGCTTGTTTATGTTGATTCTGCCGAGTACTGGACTATTAATAAAATAAGCGGCGCCGCGGCACAGGTTGCTATGAATTGGGATAACAGTAAAGTCCCTTTTCCCAATTTAATGATTACTTATGTAAAAGTGGCAAGTTACGATGGCACTTTCTGGAGATCCATTGGCGGCTCTGCAACGGGAAGCGCATTAACTACCGGCAATGTAACATCAACAAGTATTTCTGCATTTGACCGGAACTTTACTATTGGAAGTACAGCCTATGTGCTTCCCTTAAAAATAATAAGCTTTACGGCAGGGCGCATGAATGATTATACAAAACTTAACTGGACCATTGCCAGCGAAATGAATGTGGCCGGTTACGAACTGCAACGCAGCGATGATGGCATTAATTTTTATACCATTTATACGCAGGCTCCTTTTAACCGCAATGGCACCGAGTTTTACAGTTATGATGACAGGAAACTTTTAACCGGCACAGCCTTCTATCGTTTAAAAATAAATGATCTGAGTACCCAAATAAATTATTCGTATATCGTTACTGTATCGGCAAATGCAACAGATAAATCATTTTATGTAATTACCAACCCGGTTAATTCAAGCATTGATCTGTATGCAAGTGCCTCCATAAAAGGATTATACAACTACACTATTACAAATACAGCCGGTCAGGTAATGCAATCAGGCACATTGGATATAAAAAATGCAGGAACCTGGTCAATTTACTTAAGGCCTTACTTTGCTTCAGGGGCATATATACTGGTTGTACAAAATGAAACAAACAGGCTGCAGAAAATGATCATGAAAAAATAAGCTTCCTTAAAAATAAAAAACTCCCTGTTGTTTCAGAGAGTTTTTTTATATCTGTAGTTTTCAAATTATTAATCCAAGGCAGGCAGTAATTTTATTTCGTTTCGGTACAGAATTATTTTTTTACTGTTTTCAAGCTGTTTAAGCAACCTTGATATTACTACTCTTGACGTAGCCAGTTCATCTGCAATAAGAAGGTGCGATGCTTTTATAACACCGGATCCGGTAATGCGTTGTTTTTCTTTTAAATATTCAACCAGTCTTTCATCCAGTTTATGAAAGGCAATACTCTCAATTGATTTCAATAATTCAATAAAACGTTCATTAAAACTGCGCATGATATAATTTTTCCAGCCGGGATAGTTGCAAAGCCACTCATCCAGTTTTAAGTTTGGTATAGCTATCAGTTCCACATCATCTTCGGCTATTGCTTTCACCTCGCTTTTTTTAGCTTCAATACAACAACTGTACGCCATGGAGCAGCTTTCGTTGCTCGATAAATAGTATAATAAAATTTCATTACCGTCTTCATCCATCCGCAACACTTTTACTGTACCATTCAAAATAATGGGCATCATCCGGATGTATTTTCCGTAATCCATTATCAGATCCCCTTCTTTAAAATGCTGAATGGTACCAAACTGCTGAATTTCTTTTATCAAGGCAGGTTCAAATACATGGGCAAGTTTATCTAAACTCATTGGTTGGTTTATTATCAATTACTAAAAAGGTATATCAAAGGTCATTTTTTTAAAATTAACACATTTAACCTTCAAATAATCAATAATGCAAAACCCTCAGGCTGTATAAAGAACTACTCAATGATTTAAAACAGTTTAATCTTTTACACCTACTGCGTTTAAAATTTTTTGTAAAGGACAAAATTTGGTAACCGCTGATTGTAATAAATTAACAGCAATGAAAACACCCAGGAACAGCCAGTTTGTATTTACATAATGAGCCAATCCAATGCTGGTTAATACAAGCATTCCGGCAACTGCACGAACAATTCTTTCTTTCATATTTTTTTCTTGCTTTTTACAGATTTGATTTTTCAACAGGAACAATAAATGCCCTCAATGGAAATTCCGTTTCATACTCTTTGTTATACTGCTTAACCAGTTCCATTCCAATTTCCGCCTTTTCACTGACTGTAAAACTGAATATTACCCGTGAATCAAATTTTTCATCGCCACTGGCAAACCAGTCTTCCAGCAGGTCCGACGACTGATCATTCTTAAACCCTGTTACATCAGCAATACTTAAAACAGTAATCTGGGCCTGTTTAAATATTTTCAGTACATCATCCTGATAATCTTTCAGGCAGGTTATTATAAATAATTTCATAACTAAAAATTTTAATTACTTGACTGGATATTTTTTACGCATCATTTTAAAATACAGCAAGGGCACTACTAATAAGGTGAGGAAAGTTGAGGTGATTGTTCCTCCCATTAAAGAGATGGCCAACCCCTGGAAGATCGGATCGAACAGGATGATGACAGCGCCCAATGCAACTGCACCTGCAGTTAACAGAATAGGTGTTGTTCTTACTGCTCCGGCTTCAATAATGGCCTTCTTTAGCGGCACACCTTCTTTTAAACGGATATTAATAAAATCAATAAGCAGTACCGAATTTCGGACCATTACACCAGCCAGTGCAATAAAACCAATCATAGAAGTTGCGGTGAAATAAGCGCCCAGCATCCAGTGACCTAAAATAATCCCAACCAGCGATAATGGAATAGCAGCAAGCATTACCAATGGCACCGTAAAATTTTGAAACCATCCAACAATCAAAATGTAAATGAGTAAAATAACCACAGCAAAAGCAATACCCAGGTCTCTGAACACTTCAAAAGTTATCTGCCATTCGCCGTCCCACTTCAACGTAAAGTTGTCTTCCATTTCGGGCTGGTGTGTATATTCTTCATTTAAAGTGAATCCCTTGGGTACCTGTATGGTTTTTAAACTGTCAGAAATATCTGCAATGGCATAAGAAGGGCTTTCAAGGGCTCCTGACATATCGGCCAGCACATACACCACTTCTTTTTGATTTTTACGGTAAATATTCTTGGGCTTAACCTGGCTTGTTACGGTTACCAAATCACGTACTGGTACTGCATTTCCCTGCATACCTGTAATTTTTAAATTCAGGATATCATCCATGCCTGCTTTATCTGCATCGCTTAACTGAAGCTTAATAGCAGTTTGACTAAATGATGCCGGTTGATAAACATTCCCCACAGGCATACCGGATAAAGCCGCATTTATAGTGGCTGTTATTTGTGCTGTGGCCACCCCGTAGCGCATGGCTTTTTCCTTATCAACTTCTATATGAAATGCCGGTTGATCATCCTCTACCATCCAATCTGCATCTACAACCCCTGATGTTTTATTAAACAGTTGTTTTACCTGCTTTGCAATTTTTATCTGCTCACCATAATCGGGGCCGTATATTTCTGCTACCAGGGTTGATAAAACCGGTGGCCCCGGTGGTACTTCCACAATTTTTACATTGGCATTATATTTTTTTGCAATGGCCTGTATTGGCTCCCGCATTTGTTTGGCTATACCATGGCTTTGTATACTTCTGTCACCTTTATCAACCAGGTTTACCTGAATATCTGCTACATTATCTCCTTTTCGCAGATCATAATGCCGTACCAAACCATTAAAACTGATGGGAGCTGAGGTACCAATATATGCCTGGTAATTTTGCACCAGTGGCTGCCGTGAAATATAGTCAGCAATATCTTTAGTTACCGCCTGTGTTTTTTCCAGCGTGGTTCCTTCAGGCATATCAATCACTACCTGAAATTCATTTTTATTATCGAATGGCAACATTTTTAATGCTACTGATTTGGTATAGAACAGCATCATCGAACCCAAAAGTATTACCACAATACTTGTGATGAATGTCCAGCGCTTCCAACGACTTTCGAGCAATGGATTTATAAAAGCACGGTAAATTTTATAGATACGGCTTTCTTCCAGCAAATGAGGTTTACTTTCTTTATACTGCTTACCCTTTTTTTCTTTTTCACGTAGAAAAATATAACCCAGGTAAGGCGTAAGTGTTAACGCCACAATCAATGATAACATCATGGCAATAGATGCACCAATCGGCATCGGGCTCATGTAAGGCCCCATCATACCCGATACAAAAGCCATTGGTAAAACAGCAGCAACCACCGTTAATGTTGCCAGTATGGTAGGATTACCCACTTCGTTAATGGCATAAATAGCAGCCTGCATCGGCGGCAATTTTTTCATCTTAAAATGCCGGTGCATGTTTTCTGCAATAATAATGGAATCATCTACCACAATACCGGTTATAAATACCAATGCAAAAAGTGTAATGCGGTTCAACGTATAATCCATAAAATAATAACTGAACAGGGTTAGTGCAAAAGTTACCGGCACAGACAGAAACACAACCAAACCACCACGCCAGCCCATAGCCAACATAACAAACAGTGTAACCACCACAATGGCGATGAATAAATGGAATAATAATTCGGATACTTTATCGGATGCGGTTTCGCCATAATTTCTGGAAACAGTTAATTGCACTTCGTTGGGCAATAGTTCTTTTTTAAGTTTTTCAACTTTATCCAGTATCTGTGCAGATAATTTCATCGCATCGGCTCCTCTTTTTTTGGCAACAGATAAAGTAATGGCAGCATAATTTGACCGGTACGCATTTGCTTTTGCCGTATCTGCCTTGCCATATCCAAACAATACATATTGATTGGCAGTTTCAGGCCCGTCTTCTATAGTGGCAACCTGTTTTAAATAAACCGGCTGCTGCTGATTAATACCAACAACTAAATTAGACACATCATCGGCAGTGGTTAAAAAGTTGCCGGTTTCCACAGAAAAAGCAGTATCCTTTTGCAGCAGGCTCCCGCTCTGTGTCTGCATATTACTTCCCAGTATCTGTTCAGCAATGGATAAAAAATCAACATGATTTTCAGCCATTTTATTTTTATCCAGCAACACTTTTACTTCGCGGCTTCTGCCACCCAGAATATTGATGTCGGAAACGTTGGGTATTTTTTTTATTTCATTGGTGAGCGCCTGTCCAATCTGTTTCAAACGGTAATCATCATATTTTTCACTCCATATGGTCAGGCCCAACACAGGTACATCGTCTATTGCCCTTGTTTTTATCAATGGAAGCGTAAC
>JBBQLS010000108.1:0-12081 GCA_038328115.1 Chitinophagales bacterium | reverse complement strand
TTTTCACTGCTGATATGTTGTAACTCTTCGTCTGCACAATATGCAGGTGGCAGTGGCAATGGAAATGATGGAAGCTTTACTGCTGCTGTTTTTATGGGGGCAGGCAGCAACGGTTATGCAGGTGGTAATGGAGATGGTTTTAAGGAATTTACTGCTACTGCTGTTTCATTGGGGGCAGGAAGTAATGGGTATGCAGGTGGTATTGGAGATGGTTTTCAGGGAACTACTGCTACTGCAGTTTCAATGGGGGCAGGAAGTAATGGGTATGCAGGTGGTATTGGAGATGGTTTTCAGGGAACTACTGCTACTTCAGTTTCAATGGGGGCAGGAAGTAATGGTTATGCAGGTGGCAATGGAGATGGTTTTAATGGGCTGATAGTTACGGGTGTATTAATGGGCGCAGGCAGCAATGGTTATGCAGGTGGTAATGGAGATGGTTTTAATGGATTGACTGCTACGGGAGTTTTAATGGGAGCAGGCGGCAACGGTTATGCAGGTGGCAATGGTGATGGTTTTTATGGATTGACTGCTACTGCTGTTTCAATGGGGGCAGGAAGTAATGGTTATGCAGGTGGTAGTGATGATGGATTCAGCAGTGCCTCCTCCATCCGTAGCTACACTTTTACCGGCACCGGTAATTGGGATATTAATACCAACTGGCAGTATTATACCATACCTCCGCCGTCTTTGTCAGGCAATGCCGAAATTATTATAAATCCGGCAGGCAGTACCGAATGTATTTTAAATACTCCGCAAACAATTTTACCTGGTGGCAAAATCACCATTATGGCGGGCAAAACGCTACGTATTATTGGCAGCCTGATTATACAATAAAACAAATAGAAATGAAATTTATAAAACATACACAATCACTAAACAATAATATCATGAAACAGATTCGTATTTTTTGCATGATTGTCATGCTGTTTATTTGCACAAATCTTAAGGCAAATAATATTGTCATCAGCAATATAACTTCTGTAACGGGCAGTGGCTTTGTACAATTACAGTTTGATCTTTCCTGGGAGAACTCGTGGAGGAGCAGTATTAATTATGATGCTGCCTGGGTATTCTTTAAATTTAAAGATATTGATGGTACCTGGCATCACCTGAATTTGACCAATGCCAATAATTCAATCACAGCGGGCTTTTCCATTTCTGTACCAGGTGATTTGACAGGCGCTATGATTTTTCGCAACATAACAAGTTCCGGCACAGTTACGCTTACCGCTGTACGGGTGGGGGTTACCAATCTTCCCGGCAGTTTTGATATCAAGGGCTTTGCATTGGAAATGGTACAGATACCTGGTAACAGTCAATATTATTTAGGAGATGGAGAATCTGGTACATATTATTCAGCAGGGGGTACATTCTCGCCTTATCTGGTTACCAGCAGTACGATAACGATGGGTACATTAGGAGGCAATTTAAATGATGGTATTCAAAATGGAGTACTAGCAGCAGGTTTCCCGGTAGGATACAGCAACTCAACATCAATATATATGATGAAACATGAAGTTACTCAAGCGGCTTACCGCGATTTTCTAAACACGCTGACCTATACGCAACAGGCTTCCCGGACGGTGAATACCCCAAATAGTACAGCAGGAACAAATGCGTTGGGAGGAGTATTATCACGCAGAAATGGACTTGAAATTGCAACACCGGGTGTTAGTTCAACCACACCGGCTATTTACGGCTGTGATCTTAATAATAATGGTTTTTATGATGAATCAACTGATGGAGAATGGATCGGCTGTAATTATCTTACCTGGATGGATCTGGCAGCATTCCTGGATTGGGCAGCCTTACGGCCAATGACTGAGATGGAATTTGAAAAATCATGCCGGGGAACCCTGGCTGCTGTAAGCGCCGAAAATGCGGCAGGAACTGTTGCAGCAGCAGCTTATGTGTATCCGATCAGCAATCCGGGAGCGGCAAATGAATCCGTAACATCCTATTCAGGATCTGTATTTGATGCAAATATTAATTATAATGTCACCTCACCTAATGGCAATTCTCCTACACGAGTGGGTATGCACGCTACCGCCTATGCTACCCGTATCTCTGCAGGTGCAGGATATTATGGTTGCCTGGATCTATCCGGAAATATTGAAGAGTTTGCAGTTACATCCTGCAATGCAGCAGGCCGTAGTTTTACCGGTGTGAGTGGCGATGGAACGCTTAATGCAGCGGGAGATGCTGATGAAAATTATTGGCCGGGAATAGCAGGAAACAATACAAGCACTACTCCGAATGTGGTTTATTCAGGCGCAGGCGTAACTGGGCAGGCTGGTATTATTACTCGGGGAGGTTCGGCTGGGTACACCGGGTTTAATTTGAATAAAGTAAGTTACAGGACTCTTCCGCCTATCTATCCAAGGAACGGTATTTCGGGTGGCCGGGGCGTTAAATCGTTTTAATCTGCCCCGAGATACAATCAGCGGATTAAAAAAAAGAAAGAAAAGTAAAAAGAAGAAATTTTGAAAAATAACCTTAATATTTTGGCTGGTTTTAAAAAAGAGCCTGAACATTATTTTGCTTTTCCGTTTGCTAACTGGAAACTCCCATTTACTAAATACTTCATTGAGCCTATTGGTTAATGTTGATATTTGTTGTACTTTAATACTTTGATAACAGTTAACCAAAAAATAATAGCACAATTAAACAGCATTTTTATGAAAAAAATCAGTTTATTTTTCATTCTTTTTATCACAGTAATTACTGTTAAGGCGCAGTTATTTATTGACAATGCCACGTTCCAGATCCAGGCCGGAGCAACGGTTACGGTTCAGGGAGATGTAACCAGTAATGTTGATATCCTTGGGCCGGGTAAAGTACTCTTAGGCGGATCTGCAAACCAGAATATCACCATGAATGGTTTTACCATCCCTAACCTGGAGATAAATAATACAGCCAATGCTACGCTATTGAGCAATGCCCGGATCGGATCTTCCATGTTGTTTACTGCTGGAAAGATTATACAGGGGAATTTTAATATGCGCCTGGCGGATGTAGCCACCACTACTGGCGGTGGAGCTGGCAAATTTTTTGAAACAACCGGTACCGGCCAGTTGGTGAAGGAACTTACCGCCAATGTTACCAATTATGTAATGCCATTGGGTATTGGCGCTAACTATTATCCGGCTTCCATTACCACTGTTGCCACTTATGCGAGCGCAACGGTTGGGGTGCAAAGTAAAAATGGCTCTGATCCTAACAAACATCCCCGCAGCACAGATTACCTGAACGAATACTGGCCTATTACACAATCCGGCATTACCGGCACTTTAAACGCCACCGGCAATTATAATGCAAACTTTACAGGAGTTGAAACATATTTGCGTGGCATTTATTGGAACGGCGGCACCAACAGCTGGAGCCTCGCAGGCAGCGCAATAAATACAGGTACTGATGATGTTTCTGCAACCATTGCTGGTAATGGTGATTTATATGCTATGAACAAATTCCTGCTTTCAAAAATGAAAGTATTCCTGCAGGGCGCATTTAATGGTACAGATATGACTGATGCATTAAGAACACCTTCTAACCTTATTCCGCTTTCAGATCCCTATCGCTCTGTTCCTTATAATACCTCATTTACACATACTGATAATCTCGTTCCCGAAGTGGCTAATGCTACTGTATTTAACAATGCTGCTTTAACCGGTGATAATATTGTTGACTGGGTATATATAGAATTGCGTGATAACAGCGGAGTTAATCCCGGCGCTTATGTAGTACAGACCCGCTCTGCTCTTGTTCAGCGTGATGGAGATATTGTTGATATAGATGGTGTAAGCCCGGTTTATTTTAAAAACCTTGATGCAGGAGCTACATATACTTTGGCAGTGAGGCACCGCAATCATCTTGGCATTGCTACCGACCCTCTTGCAAACCTGCAAACCTTAGGTTTAGCAGTAACCGGAACAACTGATTTTAGCACCATGACTGACGCACAGATATTCGGCCCTTCAACTGCCTTTACTACTTCAGCTGGCAAAACATTGCTTTGGGGAGGTAATGCTAACTTTAATAACAATTCAAAGTTTAATAACCTGAGTAATGATAAAGATTATTTATTACTCACCCCCAACCCGAATGGATTGAATGGAGTAGCAGGAGGCGCAGGACTTTCAAATGTTTACAGCCCTTCAGACATGAATATGAACCGGGCTGTCAAATTCAACGGTCTCAATAATGATAAGGATTTTCTGCTTTTTACTGTATTAGCAGGGGTGGCCGGTTCGACAAAAACACAGTCTTTACCATTCTAACTCATCAATAAATTAATTAAAAATGAAAAAGTATTTACTAATAAGTATTTCCCTGTTAATACTGAACTACGGATATAGCCAAACCATTAAGGCATCCATTGGTGCTGGTACTTTGCCTAATTCTATTAAGATCTATTTAAAACCTGATCTGACAACTAATCCCACTATTGGCACCCTCCAGTTCAATGTAGCCATCCCTTCGAGTATTTCCCCTGTCCCTACTTTAAGCATCGTCACAAATAGTATTGCCGGAGTGACCACCTGGATCATTGATCCTGCGTACGTGGAAGGCGGATTTTTAAATTATAATATTTATACTATATCGTCGGGATACAATCTTCCTTGCACTGTAAATACAGAATTTGAGGCAATGGAAGTAAAATTCACTGGTGGCCCTTCTGGTACATTTGCAAATACAGCTCACCTTGTTTGCCTGCCTGATGGGGGTGCTATTACCACAGGTGCATTATTTTATTGTACTGGAACAACAATGAACTCTAACGGTCAGGCTCTTTATTATGCACGGGATGCAAATGTTATTTTCGCAAATGGCAACAGTTACTCTACGGGTGCTAACCCCCCTCCGGGAACTTTTACTTCCTTTGCCCGCTATATTCCAGGTATTACCCTACCATCATCAGCAGCAACCGATTATTACCGTTCTATAACATCCGGTGACTGGAATGCCCCAGCAACCTGGGAAAGTTCGCCTGTTGCGAATTTTTCATCTGGACTTGTTAGCCCTGCAACACTTTCGCCTGATTTTAATGCCAATGATATCAATATCAGAAATGGACATACGGTTACTGTAACCGCTAATGTTACTACGGATCAGACTTTTGTTAACCCCGGGGCCACTTTAGTGGTAACAGCCAGTATTCTAACCGTTAATGGTACTTCAGGCTTAACGGTTCAATCTTCTGCAGCAGGTACAGGTATCATTGGAAATTCAACAGGAACTATTACCAGCAGTGCAACCGGTGTAACCGTTGAGCGCTATATCAATTCGGATGTGGTCGGCCGTAAATGGCATCTGCTTAGTGGTATTTCTACAACTACCCCACAAACCATTCGTGCCAGTTGGCAGGAAGGCGGTGGAGCACCTGTTACTCCTAATATTGGTACATGGGTAACTGCCCTGGGCACACCTGCCGGTTATGATGGTACATCTAACTTCCCATCTATATTAACATATAATCCTGCAGGACCAGGCTGGGCTAATTTAGCAACTACCAATACCGGCAGTATCAATGCCGAGCGTGGTTATATGCTATTTGTTCGTGGCGACCGCTTTGCGCAACCACCACCAAACGCATTGACGGCACCAACAGTATTACGAACAACCGGTACATTAAACCAGGGTACACAACCGGCGGTACCGGTATTAAGTGCAGGCACTGCTTATACTATCCTGGGTAATCCTTTTGCTTCACCTATCGATCTGGAGAATGTTTTAACCACCCCCAACCTGGGCCAGTTCTTCTATGTTTGGGATGCCAGTGTTCCGGGTAATAATGGTGTAGGTGTATTCAGATTGGTACAAAAGACGGGAGCAGGAACTTATACATCCACACCAGTATCTGCAAATGATAACAGCCTTCGTTATATTCATTCGGGCCAGGCCTTCTTCCTGAAAGCCACCGCTGGAACTGTTAATGTGGCATTAAATGAAAGCAATAAAACGAATTTACTTTCTGTTGTAAATCCAATTGTGTATACTGCAGGCAGTCAGCAGATATATACCGAATTGTCGATTGCTGACCAGGGAAGTAAAGAATATGTAACAGATGCTGTTCGTGTATGGTTCAATGACACTTATTCAGCTGGTACTACAGATGATATTTTGAAAATAGGTAATTTCTCTGATAATCTTTCTTCCTACCGCGAGGGTAAAACATGGATCGTAGAAAACCGTCCGATGATCGTTAAAAATGATACTATCTTCCTGCGCATGGGGGGAACGGCTATCCATAGTTACCGCTTCAGGATAAACACGGCGGATTTTGTTCAAACCAATGTAACAGCCTTTTTACAGGATACCTGGTTAAATACCAGCAGTCAGTTAAAACTGGATGGCAGTGTAACCAATGTAGATTTTAATATTACATCAGATCCTGCATCAGCCAATCCTGATCGTTTCCGAATAGTGTTTGATGTTAAGAAAACAGATATTCCTGTAGTTGTTGCCGGCCTTAAGGGTATAGCTATTTATCCCAACCCTGTTACCGACAAGATGGTAAATATTAAGTTTACTGATATGGAAAAAGGTATTTACCAGTTGCGTTTGATGAGTACCGGAGGCCAGCTAATAATGACACAGCAGGTAAACCATGGTGGTGGCAGCAGTACACAAAAAATGGGATTGGATAAGCTAATAGCCGCTGGCAATTATCAATTGGAGATTGTTAAGCCTGATAATAGCAGGATGATCAAATCGTTGATAATAGCGAATTAATAAGATTTAAGAGTTTAAAGGTGAGGGAGTACATTTTTTGGATAGTAATATTAACTGGAGGAGTGTTAACCATTAAACAATAATAAAAAATAAATAAAAAATAAACCAGATGAAAAATAAAATTCCGTTAATCACCACGTTGATGCTGACAGTAGTAACATTACTTCCTTTTTTTGCCATGGCGCAAACCGATCCCGGTTGTGGGCCGGATTGCCCAATTGACGGTGGGTTAAGTTTATTAGTGGCTGCAGGCGTGGGATATGGCGTAAAAAAATACAGGGACAAAAAAAAATCTATTGGTATTTAACCTCTCACGGGTATTGCAAAAGCAATACCCTTTTTTTATGTTATAATAACGCTAGTGATTGTTCTTCAATAAACTCATCACCATTTCTTTTCGTCTCCTTGATAAGGCCAGTTGCTTACCATCACTCATCAATACCATTCCTTCCCGGTCTATCTGTGCAATGTACTTTCTGTTTACCAGGTATGATTTATGGATCCTGATGAACTGGTGTCCCTCCAGTATCTCTTCATACTCTCCCAGTGTTTTGGATATCAGGATGGATTTATGATCCACGAAAACAAAACGGGTATAATTATTTTCACCTTCACAATACATGATACGGGAAGGATCAAAAAACGAAATACCTTCCACGGTTGATAAAGCCAGTTTAAAATCTTCCGGCTTTTTCTGTTGTAAATTACTGATCAGGTTTTCAACCAGCAATTGCTGGTGGGGCTGATGATCTTTTTGCTTAACAATATGCCGGTTAACGGCACTTTGCAATTCAACACTGTCAATAGGTTTTAGTAAATAGTCCAATGCGCTAAACCGGATAGCTTTAATGGCGTATTGATCAAAAGCCGTGGTAAAAATCACATCAAAATTGCAGCCGGTAGCCTGGTTCAAAAAATCAAATCCATTCATATTGGGCATCTCAATGTCAAGCATAATGAGTGTAGGCCTGAATATTTTTATTAATTCCAATGCCTCTACCGGATTATTACAATAACAAAGTTCTTTCTCCAATGGAATAAACTTCTCAATCAGTAATTTTAAAATATTACCGGCTGCTGCTTCATCATCTATAATTAATATGCGTAACATAGTTTTTTATTTATGGCCTTCAATATCCACCGGTAGGGTTATAATTATAGTTGTTCCTGCAGGTTCATTTAAATTATCCAGCTTATCAGTGGTTTCAACTTTTATTTTTGCATTGTATTTTAAGGAAAGGATATTTATCCGTTCTTCAGTTAATATAGTGCCCTTGGATTCTACCTGGCCGGTACCCAGCTTTTGCGCTTTTATGGCCGCAGCTTTTCCCCGGCCTACACCATTGTCATCAATGGTAATAATTAATTCGCCAACCTTTTCAATGCAATTTATTTTCAGGATTTTATCTCCCACTTTATTTCGTAAACCATGCCAGATGGCGTTTTCCACATACGGCTGAACAAGCATGGATGGGAGCTGTATATCGTCTGCATCCGTGTTCTTTTCAATTTCAATTGTATAAGTGAAGGACTGGCTAAACCGCAGAGACTCTAAGGATAAATACAATCTCAGCATTTCTATTTCACTGCTGAGTGTTATAAACTCTTTTGCCGAGTTATTAAGAACCATGCGCTGTAGCTTGCTGAATTTAGATAAGTATTCGTATGCAGCATCCACCTTATTTGTAAGAATACACTCCTGTATGGCATTTAAACTATTAAAAATAAAGTGCGGATTCATCTGGCTACGCAGCGCTTCAAGCTTTGCCGCAGAAAATTTTTCATTAATACCGAGCATCTCCATTTTGGCCTGGGTTAAATATTTCTGCGCCTCAATAGATTTTATTTTGCTCCCCATCATACCAGCAATAGTCGTAAGTAACTGCATGTGCTGAGCCGTAAAAAAATTATTTTCATGATGCTCACTGTCAATGACACCAAGTAATTCATCATCATAAATTATGGGTACGGTAATTTCGCTCAAGCGGTTAATATCATCTACCCTATACCTGGCATCTTTTGTTGTATCAGATATTAGAACCGGCTCTTTTGTCTGTATTACATAGCCTACCACCCCTTGTCCGGCAACTACATCAAAACTACTATTTTCAATATCCTCTATCGTGCCTTTGGGTCCATGCCCTGCCCTTTGCGTCATTTTAGTTTTATCATCATTCCACAAATAAATCATACAATCTACAAAGTCCAATCGCCCAATTAAATTTTTTGCCACATCCCACAATACGTCATCAACCGAATTTTTATTAATTAATGAAGATGAAAAATAATTGATGATTTGTTCAAGCTCCAATTTATTTTTAAATTGATTGGCATTTAGCTGTTCCAGTTTTAATTTGCCATCTTCTACAGCTTTAATATTATTTTCTCTCCACTTAATAATTTGCCGTATCATTAAAAATGAACAAAGAAACATCAATAGTATAAACCACCAGGTTTTATAAAAAGGAGGTTTTATATTAATTTTAAAAACAGTTACTTCTTTACAGTAAACACCATCCCTGTTAGCACATTTTATTTCAAAAATATAATTGCCATAGGCAAGTTGATTGTAAATGGCAGCATGATTCTTATCTGCAACTATCCAGTCTTTATCTATCCCCGAAAGTTTATAAAAATATTTTATCCCCTCCGGATTCCAGAAATCCAATGATGCAAATTCTATCCGCAGCGAGTTTTGCCGGTATGTAAGGTTTAAGGGGCGGTTACTTTTTATTAAAGAATCTACTACAATTTCTTTTTCAAAAACACTGCAGCCTGTAATTATAACATTGGCAGGAGGAGCAGATGCAGTAAGGCTTGCGGGATTAAATGAAAGAAAACTATTATCCCCGGCAATTAATGCCATACCGCTTTTTAATATAGCAATTCTGCTATCAAAGGAGTTATCAATAATACCGTCATTTCTATCGTAACTGGTTATAAATAAATTATGCATATTTATTTTACACAAAACACCATTTGCACAGGTTACCCAGATATTACCTTCCCTGTCTTTCATAATACCTAAGGTAAGATTACTTGCTAAACCTTCTTTTACGGTAATGGCTGTAAATTTTTTAGTACGGATATTAAAAATATTTACACCCATAAAAGTTGCTAATACCAACGTGTCATTATTATACTTTATGATGTCTTTTACAACATTGCTGCTTATTGCATCTTTATTCCGTTCATCTATTTCATAGCTTTCAGTAAATTTCTCTTTCGTTTTATCAAATACCTGTAACCCGTTTTGTAAAGTGCCCGCCCATATTATATTGCCATCCAATAAAATTCTGTAAACCCTTTTAGGAGAGGTAATATCTGCCGATTTAAACTGAGTAAAAAATTGCCTGGTATGTGCACTGTCATTAATTTTTACAAGACCCTTACTCCAGTGACCTGCCCAAATAATACCATCTTCATCTTGCTTAATAATATTAAGTGGACCAGATAATACAGTGTCTTTTTCATCTATTATTTTTTCTGTCAGGGGGTTAAATTTCAAAATTGACTTTGCCTGGTTTGGTGCCCATACCATACCATTTTTATCTTTAAAAAGATTCCAGACTTGATTGACAGGATTTTTTTCATCCTCATTTTTAGCTATGTAATGCTTCTTAAAATTAAAAGCACTGTCAGTTTTTACAATACCTCCATTTAAATAATAATAGCTTATTAAAACATCTCCATTGGGCATTTCCAAAAAATCTGAAGTCCCTGTTTTAGGAAATAAATTATCCTTTGCATCACTAAATCCATGTGTTGTAAACTGTTGTCCCGAGGGGCTGTAAATATTTATCCCTGCCTCATTGCCTATCAAAATATTTTGTGCATTATCCTGTACAAAAAAACATGGGCTTTCACCTTTTCCGGCAGTATGGTATGCATAGTCTTTGGTATTATCAGCATTAACAATTGTAAAATTATCCAACTTCGAATTATAAAAAGCAAGCCCCCTGCCCGGAAGCCCGACAACAAGTTGATTATTTTTTAGTTGAAACAGGGTGCCAGTATATTCTTTTTTGCTTTCCGGAGTTTGATTTTTACCAGGCAACTTATCAAATGTAAATGTTTTAATTTTTTGAGTTAAAATATTATATTGATAAATTATTTTTTCATAGATGGCATTTAACCAAATGTAATTTTTGTTTATAAGCAAGGTATGAATACCCCCTTGCATATCAAATAATGGGTTATGGTTGGGATTATAAGTTTTATCATAGAGCTTTTGTTCTTTTGTATTATAAAACTTCAGGCCACTGGCCATATGTAACCACAAATTGTTTTGTTCATCAATGGTTAAGGTTCCCGTTGGTTCATTTGGTTTAATGCCCAGTATAGTATTGTAAGCAACAAACTGGTTGGTATGTTCATCCAGTTTAAAATAACCATCGTGCCCTGCAATCCAGATAGCTCCGGATCTGTCTTCTGTAATTTTCCAGATAGCCCTTATTGTATTACCGGCTGCAGCATACAGATTGTAATTATAAAAGCGACCGGTTGACCGGTCTAATAAATAAGCCCCGTCATTGGTGCCAATCCATAAACGCCTTTTACTATCTTCAAAAATACAAGCTATGGCATCGGTGTGTAATGCAGCAGTATCTCTGCTGTTGGCTATATAATTTTTAAACCTGGTTCCATCATAACGCTGCAGGCCCAGTTGGGTTCCTATCCATATAAAGCCATCTGCATCTTTACAAAGTGCTGTAATGTTATTATTAAGTAACCCATTACTTACTGTTAAATGCTTAAATATTAAATCGGCATTTTGAGCATAGCAATCTGTAACGCAGCAAAAAAAAATTGCCAGTATAAGCATAATAAGTTTTTTGCCGGCTATAATAATCGTTTGTTTCAAAGATAGCATTATAAAGTTCTTTACCCGTTTCATTCCCTCAATAGAATATGCCGTTTCCTAATTACTGCCGCTTATGTAGCGGAATATACGAACGCTACCTAAGTAATAACAACTGATACCTCAATACTATTATGCACAACCCAATAACCACAATAGTTTTACCAATCAATCAGCCTAACATGACAGAAGCGGATACCATTATAGTTGATAAAATAAAAGAACTGGAGCAGGAAATGAAACATACCGGCCTCTGGCAAAAAAACAGCCCGGACTGGGTAAATTATTTTGAAGAAAAAATATTCAGTAATGGAAATGATTTTGCCCAATGGTTGCAATATGTGTTTATACCTAACCATGCACAAAAAATACAATCACTGTCTGTTGCAAAAGAAAAAAAAATGATTGTTCCACCGGCAATAAAATTTTTTGGTAATGATGTACACAAAGGAAAGTTGCTGCGGATATTAATTGAAATAGATTCTCTA
>JBBQLS010000107.1:0-12098 GCA_038328115.1 Chitinophagales bacterium | reverse complement strand
GCATCATTTTCCTTAAACCATTTTACAGCCGAAGAAACACTTACTATCTGGTTAAGCATGGTATGATCCGGTTCAATTTCCGTGAGCATTTTTTGCAGGCGCCTGTAAGCGGGTTCTTCGTCTTCTATAATCAGTATGGTCATTAGTCTAATTTATTTAAAACGGGTAAAATTACAGTAAAATTAATTCCATCATTCAGTACAGATACAGCTTCTTTGCTCAGTAAATTATATCGCTTTACTATATTCTGCAAACCTGTACCAGTGCCTGGTTCCCTGGACACTTTGGGATTTATGTTATTTTTTATCACCAACTTATCTTTATCTAAGTAAACCATTATTTTAAGCACTGTTTCTTTTGAAACTGCATTGTGTTTAATGGCATTTTCTATTAAAAGCTGCAGGGTAAGCGGCGGTATAAATATAAGTTTTTTTTGTTCTTCGGATATTGAAATATTTAATGTCAGGTTTTGGCCATGTCTTTTTTGCTGCAGATAAAAATACGTTTTTAAAATTCCGGTTTCTTCTTCCAGGCTTATCACATCCTGGTCGCGGTAATTCACAATATTCCTGAAGAATGAGGATAGGTTTTCTACATAATCAACAGCCATGGCAGGGTCTTCTTCAATAAAAGAAATAAGCGTATTAAAACTATTAAATAAGAAATGAGGATTAACCTGGTTTCGCAACACCTGAAACTGGAATTGTATCTTTTCCTGCTCCAGCTTTTGCAGTTTTTTGAAATTTTGCTCCCTGTTTTTTATGTACCAGTATAGCAGGCCAGCGGTTAGCAATACTACCAGGGCAATGAACCAATATCTTTTCCAAAGTGGTTTTGCAATTACAAAATCGTAAATGGCTTCATGTGCATTTTCAAAATTTTCATTCAGCGATGAGCGTACATGAAACCTGTATTTGCCGGGTTGCAAGCGCAGAAAAGAAACATTCCTGTCCCGGGTGGCTATCCAGCCTGTATCCAGGCCTTCCAGTTTATATTGATAGTGAATATCATCGGGATTGCTGTAATAAAGACCGGTAAAGTAAAACTGAAAGGTGTTCTGATCGCTGTTATAATCGCCTGCATTGTCTTTATCAACATCCGTTAAAAATAACTGCACGTTTTCAATAATGGTTTTTGGCTGCTGATTGGTATTCTTAGCCGGGCTGTATAACACAATGCCATTGGCCGTACAAAAAGCAACATTGGATGCAGTATCCTGCGTTACTGCACCTGTGTACAAATTTACATCTGCTATACCCTGTATATTATCCAGGTACGAGAAAGTTCCTGTTTTTACATCCAGAATATCTAATCCTTTCCTGTTTACAATAATGATGTTTCCCCACGGCCCGGTTTTTAACGAAACAATTTCCAGATCACTTAAGCCATTATTGGTTGAATAATTTTTAAAACTTTTTCCATTGAAACAATAAATGCCGGCACTTTTTGTGTTAAACCAAATATTTCCCTGCTTATCCTCGGTTATTGAAAAAATGCGGTCATCCTGCAGGCCGTTTTCTTTTCCGTAGTGAACAAATTTGCCGTTTTCCAAAACGCTTAAACCTTTTTCGCCCATGGCAAACCAGATTCTGTTATGTGTATCCTGGTAAATTGAATAAATATAATTGGTGCCAATGTTTTCAATGTTATTGTAGTTGATGTATTTGTAGTTAGGGGCAATATTGCTGCTGCTGTCAATATTAAATATGGCAGCAATGCCTTCAAACCCGCCAACACAAACAGTTTTACCGTTTCCGCTTATGGAAAGAATGCTGGCATTTTTCAGCAACGGGTTTTCATTCAGAGGGCGATACTTACCCGTTTGCGGGTCCAGTATCAATATACCGCTGCCCATTGTCCCTATCCAGATGTGATGATTGTTATCCTGGTACAAACAGGTAATATCTGTTTTGCCGTTTAGCTCTGCAAAATGATAATCTTTCTTTGTATAACTGCCGTTGGCAGCAGTGTATTTTACCAGGCGCCCGGCCATACTTACCCAAAAATTATCCTGGTAGTCGCACAACATAGCATGAATGGTTGCGAATGCGGCTTTGTCATACAGGGGTAACAAGCGCAATTGATTGCCGGGTGTTGCGTTCAGTGCGGTAGAGGTATTGGCCCAGATATTGCCTTCGTCGTCCTGTAGCAGATTGGTAACCTTACTTCCAAAACCAGGGTTGCTATTGTATTGCTGTACCGGCTGGTTGCTTAAGTCTTTCCACAATAGCCCATTTTCTTCGGTACCAATCCATAATGTATTTTGCGAAACAAGTAATGCGTTCACCTGTCCATATTTCCATTTAGAACCTGCAACAGGCACAGTTATTTTGCCATTGGTATGGTTATACAGACAAAATCCCTTTTCCTGCAGGCCAATCCAAAAGGTATTATTTTCTGCGGGAGTTATTGCTGTAACATAATAGTCGGGCAGCCCTTGGTCGGGGCCAATTACATTCACTTTAATTTTGCCGTTAACGGTTTTACAAACATTAATTCCTGCATCGGTTGCTGCCAGCATATCGCCGTTGGCGGCTTGTACCAGTGCATGTATATGCAAGTCGCTCATGCCGTTTTCTTCATTAATTAAATAAAGATGATCCTTACTAAAATGGTATATACCTTCTCCGTTAGTGGCTATCCAGATATTATTTTCTTTATCCTGCAAAAAGGAAGTGATAGCCACTCCGGGATTTCCTTCCGGTGGTTCAAAATATTCAAGCGTGGAATTTATTTTTTTTGCGATTCGGCCACTTTTAAAACCGATCCAAAGCTGGCGGGTATTGTCCTGGAATATGGCAGTAACGGTATCTTTTGTGCCCGATTTTGAAAAATTTATTTTCTTAAAGTTGATGCCGTCGAATGTGTAAAGCCCATCGGTAGTGCCGGCAAAAATATAGCCCTGGTCTGTTTTATAAACGGTATTTATTTTAACCGGATGGTTGTTTACCGTGAGGTTAAATGTTTTAAATGCCAATTCCTGGGCATGAATTCCGGGTATCAGAACACACAGCGTTAATATGGTTAGCATGCTTCTCATCAGCCGAAGAACATAAAGATTATTTTTCTACAAGATCCGTAATTACCTCCACCTTAATATCAGATGCAAGTTTTTGATCCAGTATTTTTGGTATTGCGATATTATGATCTGACAGTAAAACAACAAAATTTGATTTAACACTTACCAGCCCGTTTTTAATGGTAAGATTGCATTTGATGATACGTTCCTGTATCACACCATGAATTAGTAAGTCGCCTTTTGCCCTCACATTATATAAGCCATCTCTTCGCAGGTCTATGTTTTCAATAATTTTTCCTTCGAAGGTAGCCTGGGGATATTTATCGCTCTCGAGGTAATTATCGTTAAAATGTTTTTTTTGGGTAGATACTTTAAATCCTTTGAAGGTCTTGATATTGATTGCAAAGGAAAATTGCCGTGTATCGGAATTCAGCCATCCTTTCAATTGATCGCTGTTTGCCTTTATCAGTTCCAGTGGCGCATCTGAGGTAAAGGTAATAGTACCTGACCGGGCGGAAAACAGAAGGTTGGGAGCATTAACATAAGATGACGCTGACAGCAGAATAATAAAAAATATAAAGTGCTTTAGCTTCATTAAATGTATGCTTTTTAACAACAGGTACACAGTAGCCTGTTTTAAAACACAAGTGTGAAAAAGTTAAGTAATAAAAAAATATTTTTTTTTGCGGATTGTCAAACGCATATAAAGATAGAGTGGTTATTAGTATTTATAAGTGTGAGAAAACCGAACGGGTAAAAACGGGTGCCGAACTGGTATTTTGGAGCATTAAACCGGAAAAGAAAAGCTTAATTGCCGCTTACAATAAAATTTTCAACAGGTATCCGGTTGCTGATACTTTTGGCCAACGTCATTTCATCGGCATATTCCAGTTCGCCGCCAAAGGCAATGCCCCGGGCAATGCTGGTAATTTTAACAGGCTTTTCTTTTATTTTTTTGCTGATATAATATATGGTGGTATCGCCCTGTATGGTTGGGCTGAGGGCAAAAATAATTTCTTCAATGTCTTCTTTTGCAATGCGGTCAACCAGTGCATCAATGGTTAACTGACCAGGGCCAATGCCATCCAGCGGAGATATAACGCCACCCAAAACATGGTAAACACCGTTAAACTGCTGGGTACTTTCAATAGCAATTACATCACGTATGGTTTCAACCACGCAGATCATTTCATGCTTACGCATACCATTACTGCAAATATTGCACAGCTCTTTATCGGAGATATTATAACAGCGGCTACAGAATTTTATCTCATTACGCATGCGTGCAATAATGTTGCTAAACTGGTTCACTTCTGCGGCATCCTGTTTAATAAGATGTAATACCAGCCTCAACGCCGTTTTTTTACCAATGCCGGGTAGTTTGGCAAATTCATTAACAGCATTTTCCAACAGAGCAGAAGAAAAAATCATAGGCAAATTTAATGGATAATTGATAATGAGATAATGGATAATTTTTTAAATAGATGCAGTTAGCAATTGAGTAAGCTGCCTTAGATCGAAAGCGTTATCCATTATCCATTAAAAAATTATCCATTACAACTTTATATCCCGCTCGTTATCCCAATTGGCTTTTATGGCCAGTTTATCTTTAAGGGTAATGGCTTTTTCGGGCTGCCTTTTTTTAGAATAATCCCCGGTATCCCATTTGCCGTTATTGTTATCATCAAACAGAATGCGGATCTCATATTCACCGGGGTTAATAAATTTATTGCTCCATTCCAACGTTTTAAGGGCGTAGCTGTTTACCACTACATCGCCCTGTACCAGTTGCAGCACAGGATGTTTGTTCAAATCAAGATTGCTGAACCGTAGAACCACATTACCATAATCTGCCTGTTGTTTTGTTGTAATGCGGATAGTATCGGCTTTCAGCAGGTGATTATTTGCCGAATCGGTAATTGCCAGGGTATCCATAATAAGGCGGTATTCAGCGGCTTCGGGCCATTTAACAGCAAGCGATATTTTGGTACGGGTACTGTCTATCACCCAGGCAGGCGCCTGCACTGGCTTGTAGTTTGTGTCTCTTAAAATTAATTTAGCAGGGTCGAATTTTTTTATTGGGTTATTGAAACTGAGCTCAAAAGGTGTCAACAGGTCCTGGCCCTGCAAGGCAACGCTGGTAGCGTACAGCAATTTTTTATTAAGCACCCGCTTTGTAGTGCTGGTTTTTTCTTTCTCTTTTTCCAGGGCAGATGCGTATAAAGCAACGGGTTCTGTTTTTTCGGAAACTATTACCGGCGCATCTGCAAATGCAAATATTTCTTTTTTTGAATTGTAGGTTTTGCCTCCATCGCCATCCTTTAATGCATACAGGTTAAAGCTGCCTGCGGGTAAATTCATAAAGTCAAAAACACCATCGCCTCCGATTCTGGCTATATAATCGGGCTTTCTTTTTTGCACGGCAGAGTCATCTGTTTGGCGATAAAGCAATGCAATTAAGGTACTGTCAACATTACCGGTTTCGGCTATTACCACTTTGCCGGATAATGTAAAACTATCTATCCTGTTTCCGGTAGAAAAAACATACACAAAATCCCTTAACGGATTGCCTTCATTATTATCAACAATGGCATTGCCAAAATTGATACTGTAAGTGGTGTTTGGCAACAGGGTATCTTTCAGCTTTACCGTCACCGTTTTTAACTTATAATCAATGGAAGGCTGTTTTTTAGGAAGCGGAGATATTAATACATTGGTTTGTACATCTTTCAAATCAACATACTCATTAAAAGTGAGTGTAATCTTATTACCGCTGACGTTGGTGCTTTTTAGTTTTGGAGAAGCACTTACTAACCGGGGCGGAATGCTGTCCCTGGGGCCGCCTGTTGGCATACCTATTTGTCCGCAACCTGTATTGCCAATTGCAAGAACATATAATAGTGAAACAATTAAAAAACTGAAAAGTATATGTGTTGATTTCATCAATTGCAATTAAAATACAAACTTAACTTCTTTAAGCATCAGGGCGGGTATAAAATCGGATTTTAAATTTTATTTAGTCTTTTTGGATTTTGCCAGGTATTAAATACAGCTATAATTTCAATATGTTCCCTTTTGTTTTTATAGATGATCAGATTTCTTTTATACAGGGTGTATTTCCTTAAACCTTTTCTTTTATTCAGGAATGGAAAAATGGTGGGATGTAATGCTATCAGGTTAAGAAATGCACCCCATTTATTATGAAAAGTCTGTAAAGTTAGATTGCCAAATTTATACAATATCCAGACATAGGTTTCATCTAAATCTTTTAATGCTCTGGGGGTGATAATTATTGGCTTAGGAGAGACCATATTTTTTTGTGAGATGCGCCATTGCTTTTTTCACAGGAATGCCTTTGCCTTCTCTCAATTCCTGCAAACCAGTTTCTATTTTTTCCTTTTGAGAATCAGTTAATGCCGACCAGCTTGTATTATTGTTCTTTTCTGCCTTAACTAAAGAATGAAGTTTGTACAATTCTTTGACCGTGCTTTCGGAAGCATTGTTAATTTCTTCGATCAATTTTTTTTTTATGGCGGTCATATTAGACGTTGTATGTTCAAATATACAAAAAATGCTTTTATTAATCTGCTGTTTCTTCTTCCAAATTGTGCAGCGCCACAGCCAACTTATTATTCTTTACAAAATTGCACCAATGGCAATCTTCTTTACCGCAGCCGGTATAAAAATCACGTTCCTGAATTTTGGCCCATGCTGTTGTAAGCTGTTGCTTTACTGTTTCAATATCCTGCGGATTAATAACAATTTTTTCTTTGCGGTATTCGCCTTTTTTATCGGGCTCTACAAAATCAAATTCGGTGCTTATCACTTTCCAGTCCTTCTGCTCGTAGTTATCAATCAGTATCTTATAAAAAACAGCCTGGCGCCAATAATCTCCGCCATTGGGGTCTTTATCGGATGGTGGTTTCATTTTAGGTAAGGCATTATCAATATTACCCGATTTATAATCTACCACATTCACTTCTTTACCATTAAATTCCAGTTTATCCAGTTTGCCTTTTAACGGAACACCGTTTACCACAATACCCCTGATATTACGCTCAACAGCCACCACTTTGTTCCATGTGTTGATGTATTTATCATAATAATTACGCAGCACTTCATCGCCATATTCCATGCGCCTGTCAAACGCTTCCCGGGTAAAATTTTCCCGGTGCTTATTCATGTACCAGTTAAAGTCGGTAATCATTTCTTCTTTAGATGGAAAGGTTTCTTTGCCGCTATCCTGCATTTTACGGAACAGTTTTTCCAGTGCATGATGTATAGCACTACCAAATTCAAGCGACTCGCTTTTACCCGATGGAATCCGGATCAGATTTTTATAATAAAATCCCAAAGGACAGTCTAAGTAAGCATTCAGCGCAGTTACATTCATCACAAATTTCTCCAGTACGGCTGAAATAAAATCTTCTTCGGCCTGTTCAATTTCGGGAGCCTGTGCGGTAAAATGCAGCAGTTCAAATTCCAATTGCTGCTCTTCTGTCAAAATAATTTTTTCAACAGGTATTTCATGTTCTTCTAAAATTTCGGCAATAAACATAGAAGGCTCAAGCTCCTTGCCATCGTTTTTAAATTTAGCGTATGAGATGTACAAATGTTTTTCAGCTCTTGTTAATGCTACGTAAAAAAGACGGCGCAATTCCTCGTCTTCGGCAGGTATTGGCTGCGAGGTAAACATAGTATCCGGGAATTTATAACCTCCCCCAGGCTTTCGTTTCTTTTCCCAAAACGAAGCATTGGCACCTGCAAAGAAAACATATTCAAACTCCAGGCCTTTACTGCCATGTGTTGTTAGCAGGTTTACACCTTTATCCGTTCCGGCTACTTTATTCATCGGCAAGGCAATGCCTTCCTTTTCCATCAGGTCAAAAATACTGATGAGTTCTTTCAGATTCAGTAAAGGATTGCGGCTGGTTTCATCTTTAATAAAATCAAACAGAGCTGTAAGCAATTGCATCCCTGCAATTTTATCTTCGCTTTGCATGATATAATTTAAAACCCCTGCATGTTGAATGATATGCTCAAACAATTGCTGTAGCGTAATATTAGATACGTCGCCAATCAGTTTTTCAATCATAAAACTGAATTGCTTTAAGCCTTCATCAATGCCAGTATCAAATAAATTCTGCGGAGGTTTGTTTGCTTTGTCTGATAAGAGTTTGCGGATGGAAGTCTGCTCTCCTTTATATTTCAGCGTATTAGTTTCAACCGTAAGCCTTGCGATTTCTATTGGAGGGATTTTGTAAAAATCAAAATGTAATATCTCGAAAAGCATTTCATCGCCGCCAAAGGGAGTATCATGTTCTGCATTGAGGTACCTGAGCAACTGCACAATTTTGTTACCGAATGGATGCGTTAATACATCAATGCTTCGTTTGCTGTAAAACGGAATATTTTTCAGCCTGAAATAAGTGGCAAGCTCTTCTCCGTATTTATTTTCTTTATAAATGATGGCTATCCTGCCGGGTTCAATGTTTTGTTTTATCAAATCAACAACCCGGTTGGTAATATCTGCCATTTCATCTTTGGCGGTATTGTATTCGTGTAAAACAGGTTTATTGGTAAGGCCGTTTATTTTTATGTTAGATGAAATTAAATCTTTGCTAAGCCCTTTAATCTGCTTCACCAACCTTTCTTCATTCCGGTTGATAAGTGTTTTAGAAATATCCAGTATCGGCTGTGTACTTCGGTAATTACTGGTTAACACAACCGTCATCAAATCTTTGGTATAACGGTTTGCAAACTCCAGCATATTCTCCACATTGGCTCCCTGAAAACGGTAGATGCTCTGATCATCATCACCCACCACAAACACATTGGGTTTATCCCAGTAGTTGATAAGGAGCTGCACGAGTTTGTTTTGCGTGCCACTGGTATCCTGGTATTCATCTACCAGCAGGTATTGAAATTTTTCCTGGTAATTGGCTAATATGTTTTTATTTTCTTCAAACACTGTTATCACCCAGTTTATCATATCATCAAAATCGTAGCGGTTTCTTCTCCGCATCAGGTTTTGAAAATTGGCAAACTCATTTATGGCAGCCCGAAGCTTTTCCATCTTTTCTTTTTCTTCCTCAATCTTATCGGTACGCACATCGCCCTTCTTAAATTCTTTTACGGCACGTTTAGCAATATATTCATCACGATTTGGCAGGTCATTTATATAATCATCAATGCGGCTGTTTATAAAATCTGCGGTCAATCCTTCCCGTTTCATACTGCTGAATAAATTGCGCAGGTTGTTTATTTCGTAATACACATCGCCCCGGTATCTTTTTAAAGGATGGCCTTTGGGAAATGCATCAATCAGTTGCTTAAACATTTCAATGCTCTCCAGTTCCGAAAGCGCATCCAGCGAATTTTTTTCAAACAGGTTCAGGTTATCCTGTATCACATCGTTACAAAAAGCATGAAAGGTGTAAATGTTTACTTTGTAAGCATCGGCACCAATAAACTGTTGCAAACGCCTGCGCATGGCAATGGTGCCGGCATCGGTGTACGTAAGGCAAAGAATGTTTTCGGGCAGGGCATCGGTATCCAATAATATTTTACCAATACGTGCTGCCAGTATCTGTGTTTTGCCAGTGCCGGGTCCTGCAATAACCATTACCGGCCCTTCTATGGTATCAACGGCACTGCGTTGCTGGTCATTTAATTTTTTATATTCTTCTGAGAATTTATTTTGCAGTATTTCGCGGTAGTGTCGCATCAACCAAAGATACTTGATAGCCGATTTATTGAACAAAAGAATTAAAACGATGTTATAGGGGCTATGAGTAAAGTTTATTCTTTTAAAACAGTTCAAAAAATTCCCATCAGTCTTGATAAAGCCTGGGAGTTTTTCAGCAACCCGGCAAACCTTGCCAACATAACTCCGGATGGTATGGGGTTTAAAACCATTTCAAAATATCATGGCGATACCATGTATGCAGGCCAGGTTATTGAATACAAGGTGAGCCCTGTATTGGGTATTCCATTATACTGGATGACTGAAATAACGCATGTGAATGATAAAAAATATTTTGTGGATGAGCAGCGTTACGGGCCGTACAGCATGTGGCATCACCAGCATCATTTTAAAATTATTGAAGGCGGTGTGGAGATGACCGATATTGTTCACTACAAATTACCGTTTTGGTTTTTGGGTGATATTGCCAATACTTTGTTTGTAAATAAACAACTGAACGGCATTTTTGATTACCGGTTTAAAAAAGTAGAAGAATTGTTTGGAATTATGGAACACGGATAACGCAGATTGAACGGATAAATAACGGATTAAAAGTCAGTTTAAATCCGTCTGATCAGTGTAATCCGTGTTCTATCCTTACCCCGGCATCCTCGTGATATATTTTTCAATCTGCTTTATCTGATCTACAATTTGCGGTGTTGTTGGTTTAAAGCCTTTTGCTTTTTTAAAATATTCTTTAGCTGCTCTGAACTCTCTTTTATTCATCATGATAGAACACAACTGCAGATAAGCCGCAGCATTGTTTTCATTATCGGGTAAACCGGCACGAATGGCCTGACGGATATAACTTTCTGCCTGTTTAATATCTCCTTTCTGCATCATCAGCATACCCAATTGCAGTTTGTTGGGGCCTTCTGCCTGCTTGGTTAAAGCACCGCCACCCAGGGCAAGACTTTTCTTCATATTTTTTTCGGCACTTTCAAAATTCTGATCAACCATATCCAGGTTGCCTTTAATGGTATAATATACCGAGCGAACAGGTTTGATTAGAATGGCCGGAAACCAGATAGCATCCACTACTTTTTTAGCTCCTGCCATATCGCCTTCTTCCATATAGCCTTGTATTAAGCGCATAGGCCCAAACAAAAAATGGCCAACGATAGCTACTACTGCCACCAGGTATAAGACAAAAGAAGGCCAGAAACCGGCCTGTATATTGGTAAAAATGGCAAAGGCCAGAAAAACGATACCGATCCACAAACGATACTTAATAATTGTATTCAGCCACTTCATAATCTTTAAAATTTAGGAGGGCAAAGATAGGGATAACATATAAAAACAGGGATAAATGAAAACCTAAAGGTCTAATTCCTTATTTTTGCCGTCCAAATTTCGGCAATCAACATTACATATATTTTGTCGGGTATTTGATTGGTCCCGTAGTTCAATGGATAGAATAGAAGTTTCCTAAACTTTAGATGCAAGTTCGATTCTTGCCGGGACCACTAACTTGCTCTTATGTTTTATGCATATGTAATAAAAAGTATAGCCCACCAAAATTATTACAAGGGTCATTGTCAAGATATAAAGAAAAGATTACTTCAACACAATTCAGGTATGACCGAATCAATAAGGCCATATATTCCCTTTAAGTTAGTATATTTTGAATCCTTTGATACCGAAGCAGAAGCAATTGTACGGGAAAAATATTTTAAGACAGCTGCCGGACGACGCTTTCTTAAAACGAAACTCATCCCGTAGTTCAATGCCCGCCCGGCTGACGCCAGTCGGACGGGGATAGAATAGAAGTTTCCTAAACTTTAGATCCAAGTTCGATTCTTGGCGGGGCTACAATGATTCGGGGGATATTTTTATAGAACCGACAATTCAACTTTACAGGTTATTGAGTGCAACCACAATGGCTTCGTGAAATGAATGAAGATATTGCGGGGCATATGGTGTAATTCTTATTTTTCAGTCTTGTCTTCAGCTATGTATTCTTTTAATTCTTTTAAATGCGATTTGAGGTTTTTCTCAGTGTACAAATGCAAATTTTTCTCCTTAGTAGAAGATAGCAACACCCTCTTAACCAAATCGGTATCCTTTTTATTTTGATTTTCAGGATATAGAAGCAACATATGAATATCTACCTTTTCATTTGCTGTTTCAATTTCAGCAATTTGTCCTTTCCATTTATAGGCTTTTTCTTTGATTGATTTATGATCCATCAGATCGAATGAAACCGGATTATATAAATGTAGCGACCCATTCTTAAATGTCAGGTCAAAATCAAAAGTATCATTCTCTGTTTTTATCTGCTTTTTTGAAAGCTTCTTAGTGATGCCAAATTCATCAAAGTATTTTTTATAAACA
>JBBQLS010000106.1:0-12189 GCA_038328115.1 Chitinophagales bacterium | reverse complement strand
AAACGATGGGTTTTTCACCATATTGCTTTCGCTTTTGAGTCTTGTAAACAGTTTATAGGTAGCCACAACAGGTTCGCCAATGTAAGCCGATTTTTTATCTGTTTCCAGCCTTATAAACATGTTTCTTTTTATTTTATCGGCCGGGTTTTCGCCCTTGCGTAAAATAAAATCGTTGAAGGCAGATCGGGGTGCCGGTTCGGCAAAAGGATCCATATTGCCGAAGGGCGAATTGAATGCATTAGTTGCTGCGCTATTTCCTGTAGCCTGTGTGGTAACTTTTAATTTAACAGGGTTACTTGTATAATCGCCTGCATCAGCCCTGGCCTTGGCTGGCATAATGGTAAAATTCCCCGTTGCTTTTGGTTTCAAAATAAAGCTTAATGCAATGTATTTTTTAACGGCCCCATTAATCATCGTCATACCACTCTCCTGGTTAGGTCCACTGATAATAATAAAATCACTGAGATTTGGAGGAACGATCTGTTGTACTTCGTTTGCATTTTCAACCATCAGCTTTAACTGGGTATATTCATCTTTTCCAATTTCTGTGGGAGTTAAACTGGCAGAAAATTTTATCTGGGCACTGGCAAAATAACCATTGAACAAGAAAAGCAATAAGATTATTTTTTGTAAAACCTTTTTCATATCACAATAACAAAAATAACGGATTGCAGTTTGCTAATTAAACCTCAAAAGGATAAAAGGTTGAAATTAATTGTTAAACTGCATGAGGCTGTCTTAACAAAGATATTTTTTGTTGTCGCAAAACAAAGTATTTACTTCAGGATTTGTTTGCCACAGCCTGTCCCGAATACTTCGGGAGATTCCACAAATTAACATGAATGGATTCTCCTGCGGAGAATATTATTGCCACTGAAACACAGAAGCACTGAAACTGGTAAGTGTTTTTTCTTTGCTTCTGTCCCTCTGTGATAATTCCATAATCCACGAAGTGGGTTTATTCAAAAACAGCTCTACTGAAAGGTTTTTACAAATCGCCCAACTGTGGCCGCAAAACAATTTCTTCTACACATGCCTGCGGCGAAAGCTGCGCCGCTGCATAAACCATCCGGGCAACATCAGCTGCTTCCATAATTCGTTTCGGATCAATACCGCTGCCGCTCCAGCTATCTGTATAAGCCGCTCCCGGCAATACATGCGTAACTTTTATACCATGTAGTTTCATTTCTTCCCGCAGGTTTTTACTAAACCCATACAAGGCAAATTTGCTGATACTGTAAGCACCGCCATTGGGATATGCCATTATAGAAGCAATAGAACAGATATTAAAAATGTGGCCGCCTTTTTCCTGTATCATTCCTGGTACAATCATTCTTGTTAAATGATAAGCGCTATACAAATTCACTTCCATCATTTTTTCCAGCATGCCATCATCTTCTCCATAAGCACTGCCAGATAAATAAATACCTGCATTGTTTACCAATATATCAACCTTTGCTACATGGCCATTTATCCATTGTACAAATTGCTGCAAGGATGTTTTGTCGGATACATCGCAGGTTTTAGTATAAATTTTATTTTGAGGAAAACGTTCCTGCAAATCTTTAGCTGTTGTTTCCAGGTCTGCGGCATTTCTGGCACAAAGAAAAAAAGCATGGCCCTTTTCATCTTTTGCAAAAGCTTCCGCAATGGCTTTTCCTAATCCTTTTGATGCACCGGTAATTACTATATTCATTTTTTATTTTGTTAAATCGGTAACTTGCAACTATTAGTAAAGTTAACAGGTTCATTTCTAAAATAGTAAAAATCACTTTTGGGAGACCAGCTTAAAAACCTTGATTGGACTTCAGTGGCGACGCTCCGTTCAACATTATATCTGTTATCAGCTTTAATTATATTTTATTAAAAAGTTAAAAATAATGCCTCAATATAAACATCTTTTTTTCGACCTTGACCATACCCTTTGGGACTTTGATGCCAATGCCAAAGAATCGCTGGCCGATTTGTATGCTCTTTTAAAACTGGATGAAAGAACAAAGATTGATTTTAATGATTTTTATCCAAAGTATTTATTTCATAACGAAGTTTTGTGGGACCGATATCACAAAGGTCTCATCAGCTCCGAAGATCTGAAGTGGAAACGTATGTGGCGCACCATGCTTGATTTTAAAATTGCGGATGAATCATTGGCCAGGGAAATGAGTGGACAGTTTTTAGAGATTTTGCCCACTAAAAAATTGCTGTTTCCGCATACCATCGAAATACTTGATTACCTTAAAGCAAAAAAATACAGTCTGCACCTGATCACCAACGGGTTTGAAAAAACCCAATGGAGCAAACTTAATAACAGCGGAATAAGCGGATATTTTACACACGTGATTACATCTGAAGCCAGCAATAGCCTGAAACCTAAAAAAGAAATCTTTGATTTTGCTATGGCCAGCGCAAAAGCAACTTTACCCGAAAGTATTATGATTGGTGATAACCTGGATGCAGATATACAGGGCGCTATGAATGCCGGTATGGATACGATTTTTGTAAACCACATTAATGCCGTACCGGAAATAAAACCCACTTATACGGTTACACATTTACAACAGCTGGAAAGTATTTTTTAAATAACAGGCATAAAAAAACCTTCCGCAGGGAAGGTTTAAATAAGTTTTTGCTAAGATTACATGTTCGCTGTTGTCTTGCTTTTGTCTTTGCAGCATCCAGCTTTTGCTTTTTCATCTTTGCTGCAGCAGGTTTTTCCTTTAGCGCATTTTTTCTTTTTTCCTTTGTCGGCTAAAGCAACACCAGTAACAAACATAAACGCTGTGGCTAATAAAAGTACTTTCTTCATGATTATATTTTTTGTTTAATTAATTTATTAACGTAAAAATAAGGCAGAAATTGCAATTGACCTATTTTACAAGTGTTAATCTTTACAAGGTGGCAATCACCGTTACACCGCCTTGTACAACCTGGTTGAGGGTTACATTTACCTTGCTTCCAACAGGTAAAAGCAAGTCCACCCGGCTGCCAAACTTAATAAAGCCCATTTCTTCGGTCTGTTTTACTTTTTGCCCCACCTGCAGGTAATTTACAATACGTTTTGCCAAAGCACCGGCAATCTGCTTCACCAGTATCTCTGTATTACCCTTTCTTATAACAACAGAATGGCGCTCGTTATCGGTAGATGACTTGGGATGCCAGGCCACCAGATATTTACCTTTGTGGTATTGATTATACACCACTTCGCCATCAATAGGGTTACGGTTTACATGCACATTCGCCGGACTCATAAAAATAGAAACCTGTAAACGCCTGTCTTTAAAATATTCCACATCGGTTATTTCTTCAATTACCACCACTTTCCCATCGGCTGGTGCAACAATTAAATTATCACCAATGGTGAGTGTACGGTTTGGTATGCGAAAAAAAGATACCAGGAATAATAAAACGCCCAGCGTCAAAAAAAAGATAATGGCACAGAGCCACATAAACGAAGCACTTAAAAAATAGAATACCGTCAGGTTAATGGCACCAAAAATCAACGTGCCAATGGCAATGCTTTTATATCCTTCCCTATGTATGGTCATTATTATAAATTAAGCTGCAAATATAAAGAGTTTGGGGTTACGGGTTTTGAGTTTGGGGTTATGTGCAGGTAAACTCATCATCTAATAAAAAGTTGCACGTAAAGCCAAACAAAAGGCACCGCTACCAAAAGGGAATCAAACCTGTCTAAAAAGCCACCGTGGCCAGGCATAAAGCTACCGCTGTCTTTTACATCGGCCATGCGTTTTAATTTGCTTTCGAGCAGATCCCCAAGCGTGCCGAAGATGGCACAGAGGGCGGGAATTAATGCTATAGCAATAAGTACTAAAAAGCTTAAAGTAAAAAAGCTATTGACAAGTAGCGCAATTACAACTATACTCAAAATGATTCCTCCAATTGTTCCTTCCCAGGTTTTTTTAGGGGAAATTTTTGATAAGGGTGTTTTCCCAATGAAAGAACCAACCAGATAAGCCATCGTATCATTTATCCAGATACTAAAAATGATTAAGATTGGAAGCTGGCCATCTTTAACTACTATAAAAGTATCATAAATATTCAAGTTCCAAATGGAATACAAATAAAGAAATGCAGCCAGGCTTAGTGAAATATAAATCAACCCTGCAAAACTCATCCATTTTGCTTTTGTTGGTATTTGCTTATTCTGAACAAGAATTATTATTAAGCAAGCAAGCAAAAAAATCCAAAAAACTATTTTATAACTTATTTTAATTCCAAAAAATAGCATCCAGGCATCGTAATTAATATGCTGTATTCCAAATACAATCATCAGCGTAAAGCCACAAATGGCAAGGAACCATTTAATAACGATATCAATCTTAGTAGTATAAATTCTCTCAACCAGTTTTAAATATTCAAACCAACAACCAAAATGTATAATGGTAAATAAGATAAAAAAACTCCAGAAATTCCAGAGCAGGCCGGCAAGCATAACCACCACAAAAAGCAGTGCTGTTAAAGCTCTTGTTTTAAATGTTTGAATATTTAATGCCAATAGTTAACTGTTTTTATTTTCATGAAAAGGATGTGAAATATTGCTTTGCTCCAGCAAATTCTGTTCTTCAAATGCAATTTGTGTGCGGTTCTTTGCAGAAAATTTATCGAACAAAATAAACAACCCGATGGCAAATACCAATGCTGTTAAAGCGCCCCACCAGGGCAATTTAGGATCCAGTTTGTCTATCTCAATTTTTTGTGCATGTTTCGATATCCAGAATAACTGGATTACTGCGACGGTATTATTTAAAAAGTGGGCAATAATATTTACCCATAAATTTCTGCTGCGCTGGTACATCAACCCAAGTACAAAACCAAGCAATGCCCTGCTTAAAAAAAGAAATACCGACATGTGGATAAAGCTGAAAAACAAAGATGTAACCAGCACCGCCAGCAGTGGTTTCTTCCACCAGCGCTCCAGTAAATTCTGAACAGCACCTCTGAAAAATACTTCTTCGAACAATGCCGGAAAAAAAGCCATAATAACCAGGGCCATAAAAAATTCGCCCCAGCTTTTTAAATTACTAAGTGCTATTACCTGCTCGGTATAAGCATCTTCCATACGCATACCCAGAGCATTGATAGAAGGGAAATTGGTAAGTATGGATTTGCTTAAATCTGCTAATGGGTTTGCAATAATATTGGCTAAAAAAATAAGGAAGAAGCCCAGAACAATTTGCCTGGCATTAATGTGCTTATTAAACCCCAGCCAGAATTTATTTTTTCCATGGCAAATAAGCATATATGCAATTGCCGGCATAAATAACAGCAAAAAAGTGCCCGTAACCTGTGCAATTCTTGAATATGTAATATTTTCAGGCTGCAGCAAAGCCTTTAGCATTGCATCCCCCATTTTATCCATTGATGTTCCTTTGGGAACCAGCTGAAATCCTATAAATAACTGAATAACCCCGGCCAGTATAAATCCTGCTCCTGTAAAAACCAGTAAAATACCCAGTTGGCCCCACCCTGTCATACCTTTTACGCTCCTGTATTCCATAGCTATGCTGATTAGTTGTAAATTTGCTGTCGCAATATACACTGAGTAAAAGTTTTAAAAAATAAAATGCCAAATATAGGTCCCATACAATTACCCGATTTCCCGCTTTTGCTGGCTCCCATGGAGGATGTAAGCGACCCGCCATTCCGTGCTGTTTGCAAAGACCATGGTGCCGACCTGATGTACACCGAATTCATCAGCAGCGAAGGGCTGATACGTGATGCTATTAAAAGCCGCCAGAAGCTTGACATATTCGATTATGAAAAACCGGTTGGCATACAGATTTTTGGCGGCGATGAAGAAAGCCTTTCGCTGGCAGCAAAAATTGTAGATGTAACCAATCCTGATTTGCTGGATATAAATTTTGGCTGCCCTGTAAAAAAAGTGGCGCTTAAAGGTGCCGGTGCCGGTGTGTTAAAAGATATTGACCTGATGGTGCGGCTTACCAGTGCAGTAGTAAGGTCAACTTCGCTGCCAGTTACTGTAAAAACAAGATTGGGTTGGGATGACAATACAAAAAACATCGAAGAAGTTGCCGAGCGTTTGCAGGATGTTGGTATAAAAGCATTAGCCATTCACGGCCGCACCCGCACTCAAATGTATAAGGGTCAGGCCGATTGGGAACTGATTGGAAGAGTAAAAAACAATCCAAGAATTACCATGCCCATTTTTGGTAATGGCGATATTGACAGCCCTGAAAAAGCACTGGAATACAAAAATAAATATGGCATTGATGGCATTATGATTGGCCGTGCTGCCATTGGCTATCCCTGGATATTTAATGAGATAAAACATTTTTTAAAAACCGGTGAGCATCTTGCTTCACCATCTATTGAAGACAGGGTTGCTGTTTGCAAAAAACACCTGCATAAATCTTTTGAATGGAAGGGTCCTAAAGTCGGCATTTTTGAAATGCGCAGGCATTATACCAATTATTTAAAAGGCTTGCCCGGCATAAAAGATTACCGTTTAAAATTAGTTACGCTGGAGACTGTTGAAGAGATTGATGCGGTACTTGATGAAATTGAAATTAAGTATGCCGGATACGAGTTTCAGAAAACAGCAATTGAGTTAATTAATTATCATGAGAAATGCCCGGTGTAGATTAAGACCAATAGTCTTTCATCAATTCTGTACTCCACTTTGGTTGTTTTATTTCGGCGGATGGTAAAAATTCTTTCATTACCGGTTTAATGTCTAAAATGGGTGTGCCGTCAATAGCATCCAGATATTTTACCCATATTGTATTACCTTCTCTTTTTACCAGTTCAACAATGGTTAAACCAATGGCGTTGGGCCTGTCTTTTTTACGCTGGGCAAAAATGCCAACATTTGGCCAGTCTTTATTGCCTCTCGGATGCCCGCTAAAAACTATTTTCGATTTATCTGCTTTGTCAAAATGAAAAATAATTTCAAGGTGCGAAAATTCATCAATGCCATTAAATGCATCGGCAGGTATTTCTGGCATCAATTCAATTTCGCTTACCACAGCTCCCCAAAAATCATCTGACAGATCTTTTCTGCTGTTTTTAACAATGGCAACTGGGTTTAAAGAAATAGACATGATTATTTATCATTTACAATTTGCTGTAATTCATTTGTATAGATTTTACCTCTCTGCTCTGCAAAATAATCAGCACCAAGCATGATGATTGCCTGCAAGGCCAATGCAACTCCAAAGCCATACCAAAATGATTTATCGGGGTTCGATTTAAAGAGAAAAATTAAAACAAGCCCGGTAATTATGAGTACGATCTCCACCCATCGGTAAATAACAAAATTCTTCATTACGGTTTTCATGCGGGGTTGCTCAGTTTGCTTAACGTATGCAACCGGCTCCATGCCTATGTTGTAGGCAATGTTGGCTTTTTGTTTATCGGTACGGCTATATACCGAGTAGCCAACAACAACCTGTATCAAACCGATTGCCAGTAAAGGAATAGCTGCTCCTTTAAAAAAAGATGGATTGCTTTTTACAAAAAACCAAAATACCACAGCCAGTAAAACAGCCGCAATACCAACAATTAAAAATAACAGGCTTTCCTGCTTTTCGGCAATAAAGTATTTGTAAATAAAACTAAAGTCTCTTTGCTGGAACATACAATGCTTTTAATGATTTAATGCGGCTTTTACTTCTTCGCCTAAAGGCTCAACTGCAGATGCAAAAAAATGTGTTAGCCTCCCTTGTTCATCTACAATAAACTTACAAAAATTCCATGAGGGTTGCTGATTGTTCCAGCCGTTTTTAGTGGAGTCGGTGAGCCATTCAAATATTTTATTTTGATGGTCTCCTTTTATCACGCTGCTTTTTTTCATCAGTGGAAAGCTAACTCCAAAATTTCTTTTACAAAAAGTAGCGATCTCTTCATCTGATCCTTTCTCTTGCTCTTTAAAATCATTTGCCGGAAAACCGATCACCACCAGTTTATCTTTGTATTGTTCACTCAGTTTTTGAAGGTCATCGTATTGGCCTGTGTAACCACAATCAGAAGCGGTGTTCACCAGCATTATTTTTTTGCCTTTCAGTTTTTCAAAATCAAAAACTGTTCCGTCAATAGCTGTATCTTTTAAGGTATAAAAAGGTATGGCAGGTATAGCTTTTTCATTTGAAAGGTTCTTGCTGCTTGTTTCTTTCTTTCCCGAAAACCACATAAAGATCGGGTAAACTACTTTCAAAAATTTTTGTCTGCTTGTCATATTGATCGAATTTTTATTTGATATTTTTACATAAGCCCAAAAGGCAATGACTAACAATAACGTTACTACAAAAGCTTTCTTCAAGCTGCTATATTTTTTTCTTTTTTGCATTTTTTCCCACAAAGGCACAAAGCACACAAAGTAAATCAGTATATTTCGCCATTGATTTTTCTATGAATGCCATCTTTAATAAGGTTAACATTAAAGTTAACCAGAATTGCCAGTTTAATTTCGGTAAGCTTTAAATAAGTAATGACAGTTTTATGATGAATTTTTTCCAGTTGCTCAACAGATTTTAATTCAATCAAAAGTTTTCCTCCCATAATTATGTCAGTTCTAAAGCCAACATCTAACAATTCTCCTTCATAATAAACAGGTACTTCTGCCTGTCGGAAATATGGAATTTCTCTTTTCTTCAACTCATGCGCAAATGCAGACTCATAAACACTTTCCAATAAACCTGGGCCAAGAGTGGTATGGATTTTATAACAAATGTCAACAGCAATAGTTGCCAATTCATTCTCAGTCATAATGGAATATTTAGTGTAAAAAATCTTTGTGCGCTTCGTGCCTTTGTGGGAAACTATTTAATAACCATTTTAAACAGTTTCATCTTTCCTTTAAAAGGCGGATATTTTATCGCCGGATCAAACCAGGTTGGTGTTTTCATAACAGCCTTTTTATGGCTGAATGTTTCAAAAGAATACCGGCCATGATATTGACCGCTGCCGCTAAAACCCCTGCCACCAAAGGGCAGATTGTGATTGGTTAAATGCAACGCTGTGTTATTTACACACCCGCCGCCAAACGGTATGGATGTTAACCAATCCTGCTCCTTTGTCTTATCCGATGTAAACACATAAAAAGCCAGCGGATTGGGGTTGTTGGCGATGATCGCTTTGGCTTCTTTGGTATTCTCAAAACTAATGATGGGTAATATCGGGCCAAAAATCTCTTCTTTCATGATGGAAGTATCTATGGAAACATCTTCCATAATGGTGGGTTCAATATATAATTCGTCCCTGTTTGAATTACCACCACAAACAATTTTTCCCTGCTGTAAATAACCGGTTAGCCTGTCGAATTGTTTTTCATTAATTATTCTTCCATACTCATAACTGGTTGATGCGTCTGCACCAAAAAAAGCTGGCAGTGTTTTTTTAAAGGCCTCAATGAGTTCCTGTTTTTTTGATTGATGCACCAACACATAATCAGGCGCTACGCACATTTGCCCCGCGTTGGAGAATTTAGCAAAAGCTACCCGTTTAGCTGCAACTTTTATATTGGCATCCTCTTCAACAATGCAGGGACTTTTTCCCCCAAGCTCCAATGTAACCGGAACAAGCCTTTCAGCCGCCATCTTATAAATAATTTTACCTACCGTAGTGCTTCCTGTGTAAAAAACATGATCAAAAGTAAAATTGTTCATCATATCCGGTATCACTGTGGCACCGTCACCTTCTACAAACTGAATATAATTTTTATCAAAGGTTTCTTCAATCATCTGCTTCATTACCGCTGATGTTGCAGGTGCAAATTCAGATGATTTAAGTACCACACAATTGCCTGCAGCCATCGCTCCTGCCAGTGGTGTCATCAAAAGTTGAAAAGGATAGTTCCATGGGCTGATGATTAACACAACACCCAGCGGCTCCCGCATTACAAAACTTTTTGAAGGTATGTTGAGCAGGTTGGTGGAAACCATTTCGGGTTGAATCCAGTTTTTTAAATGTTTTAAAATATTACTTACTTCTGATAATAAAAATCCAGTTTCGGTCACCCAACATTCTTCCGGGCTTTTCTTCAGATCGGTGTATAATGCCTCATGCAATTGGTTCTCATATTTTTTTACGGCATCGTGTAATTTTTTCAATTGTTCTTGTCTAAAAGCATACGGTTGGGTAATGCCGCTGGTAAAATAGCTCCTCATTTCAATTAAGTTCTCCATTACATTTAAATTTGTGGAAAGGTACTACTTCGCTCATTATTCCGGAGGCATCCGTTTTAAGAGTTTTCTGATGTGAGCTATGTGGTAAAATCAATCAATTAGTTATTATGACCGACGAACAGTATATGCAACTTGCACTTGCAGAAGCACAAAAAGCCTATAATGCGGAAGAAGTGCCGGTGGGGGCAATAATAGTGATGAATAACAGAATTATTGCCCGTACCCACAACCAGGTTGAATTGCTGAACGACAGCACCGCACATGCAGAAATACTGGCCCTTACATCTGCCTTTGATTTTTTAAGCAGCAAATATTTACCCGAAGCCACGTTATATGTTACCGTGGAGCCCTGCCTGATGTGCAGCGGAGCATTATACTGGAGCAAAATTGGCAAAATTGTTTTTGGTGCCGAAGATGATAAGAACGGTTATAGAAAATGTTGCGGCAGCAATTACCCCTTTCATCCTAAAACTGAATTGGCAGGCGGTATTTTAAAAGATGAATGTGCCAAACTGATGAAAGATTTTTTCAAAGCCAGAAGATGATCATTGAATGATGAGCTTATTTTTCAGCATCTGTACTCCCTGCTTCAGCACCAGATAATAAAGGCCGGGCATTTCTGAAAACATGAAGATTATTGTTTCCTTTTCGGCGAACATTTGTCTTATCTCTTCCCGTATTATCTTACCTGAATTATTCAGCAATTGAATTTTTACATAGCCCGGTTCAAATCCATTTATCTCAATTTCAACCTTATTTTTTGCAGGATTTGGAAATATGTGCACCGATGCCTTTTCTTTTGCTTTGATGGAATCTGTTTTAAGCGGCAGGATATTTGCGACTTGATTTTGTAATACGGGCAGGCGGTCTGTTTTTTTAGACCCATTCTGCGATAAACAAGAACAAATTCCCGAAAACGTAAAAATTAACAATATGATTTTTTTCATTTTGAATGCGATAAGGAAATAGTTAACGTAAATTTGTAATCAACCATTCACAATAATTTCATAAAAAATAAAACAGAAAAATTATGGCATTTACACTACCGGCTTTACCGTTTGCAACCAACGCATTAGAGCCACATATCGACACTAAAACCATGGAAATACATCATGGCAAACACCACCAGGCTTATGTAGATAACTTAAACAAAGCCATTGCAGGTACAGATAACGAGCACAAAACTATTGAAGAACTGGTTGCAGCAGCAGGCAGCATTAGCCCTGCAGTGCGTAACAATGGCGGCGGACATTGGAACCACAGTTTCTTTTGGGAAAGTCTGGCACCTAATGCAGGTGGTGCGCCTACAGGCAAACTGGCTGATGCTATCAATGCAGCCTTTGGCTCTTTTGATACATTTAAAGAAAAATTTGCAGCAGCAGGTATGACACGTTTTGGAAGCGGCTGGGCATGGTTAATCGTTAAAGATGGCAAGCTGGAAGTTTCTTCAACACCAAATCAGGATAACCCTTTAATGGATGTTGCAGAAGTAAAAGGCACTCCAATTTTAGGTTGCGATGTTTGGGAACATGCATATTATTTACATTATCAAAACCGCCGTGCCGATTATTTGGCAGCGTTTTGGAATGTTGTTAACTGGAGCAAAGTAGCGGAAAGGTTTTAGCCCCTAACCCCTGCCCTTCGACTTCGCTCAGGATGAGGGGGAACTATGGAGAAGATGATGTTCTATCTTTTTTTGAGCCAAACATTTTTTCATTTTTCAACTTCAGTGGCGTCGCACTCTTGTACATCAGTAATTCTATTCAACGCCTTATACTTAAAGCTGTAATCATTATTGGTTGCAGCTTTTTTATTTCAAGTAAAATTTATCTACTAATTGCTCTTCGCAAAAGTTCCCCCTTTAGGGGGCGGAGGGGGTATTTTCTACGGCACCGGATCATACCCATGCCCACCCCAGGGATGGCATTTACCTACCCTTTTAAGCGTAAGCCAGAAACCTTTAATGGGGCCATACTTTTTAAATGCTTCAAGCCCATATTGAGAACAGGTGGGTGTAAAACGGCAT
>JBBQLS010000105.1:0-12217 GCA_038328115.1 Chitinophagales bacterium | reverse complement strand
CAGATAAAAACCCTGCAGGCTTTTCACAAACGGCATGAGGCTAAAAGTGATGCCATGTTAAAACGCCTGCAACAGGCCGCAGTTAACAACGAAAACCTTTTTGATGAGTTAATGGAAACGGTTAAATATTGTTCGCTGGGGCAAATTACCAATGCATTGTATTCTGTTGGTGGTCAGTACAGGAGAAACATGTAATTAAAACATTCGCTTTAGTGCAAAAGGTTTGGAGTAAAGTACTGATCCCGGTCAATGCTCCATGCAGCCGTTTTGATTGATATGCTAATTTATAGTAGCCGCCACCATTATAGGCTCTGGCTCGTCTTTAAAATGGATCATAAATTTACTTCCCTTACCCAGCTCGCTTTCTACTACAATATTTCCTCCGCTGGCATCCACAATTTTTTTTGCAAGGTATAAACCGATACCCTGTCCTTCTATATCCTGGTGAAGCCTGGTGTATATATCAAATATTCTATGCAGGTGCTCTTCAGATATTCCGATGCCATTATCATGTACCGATAATATTACACCGTCTTCTTCTTTAACAGTATTGATATTTATTACAAGCTTTTCGCTGCGTTTAAATTTGATGCTGTTTGAAATAAGGTTATATACAATACTGCGCAGGTTCTTTTTTGAAAAGCGTATTTTTTTAATGTCCAGATTTCTGTTTATCACCGCACCCGATGCTTTTATTTTGTCTTCCAGGCTCCATTCTATACTGTTGATTATTTCATCCATATCAACCATTTCGGTTGCTATCATATCATTTTCCAGCTTGGCAACATAGGCTATGTCACTTACAAGAGTCTGGAATTTTTTGACGGATGTATTTATTATTTCCAAAAATCTGTTTAATTCAGGATCTACTACTTTTATTGCATTCATTACTTCTATACTCATTTGTATATTGCCCAATGGTGCTAAAAGATCATGGGATGCTGTATGCACAAAATTATCAAGATCGGCATTTATACGCAGCAGGCTTATATTCTTTTTATCAAGTTCGTGCTGGATGCTTTTTAATTCGGTAATGTCGTTAAAAGTCAGGATGGCACCCTTTTGCAGGTTACTTATCTCCTGTATGTAAGGCATCGTCATCATCTGGTAACATTTTCCATTGGCTGTTTCAATTTCTTTGGTAATTATACTTCCGTCTGCTATTACCCGTTTTATATCTTCGGCTATGGTTTCAAACTTAATGTTGGTAGAGATATTGCTGAGCGGCCTGCCTATATCGGATGGAAGTAAATTTATCTGCTTTACAGCACCAGGAGAAAACTTCATTAACCGCAGGTCATTATCAACAAATAACTGGCCGTTAACATTGCTTCTGAAATAATTATTAAGGTCGTCATTAATGTCCTGCAGCTCTTTATTCTTTAACTGATAATCTGTATTAATAGTATGCAGCTCTTCATTTACACTTTGCATTTCTTCGTTGGTGCTTTGCATTTCTTCATTGGCAGAAAGCAGCTCTTCATTAAAAGACTGCATATTCTCGTTAGTGTCATCAATCTTTAAATTAGCAAACAGCAATTTATCTTTTACTTCCTTCAGTTCTTCCTCCATATTTTGAGTGTACTCATTAAAATAAATGGCTTCGTCAAAAACCGGAGCGTCTTGTATACCTGTGACAGAGGTATCGTTACAAAAAGTTACCATCAAAAAATTGTGTTCCCCTTTTTTAAACAACAGCGGGGTTACAGACAGTATTATTTTAGTGATACCTTCCTCATTATTTACCTGAATACCTTTCAGCGTATTTTTTTTGCCTGTTTTTAAAGCAGTCTTTTTTAAACTGCTGAATGCAATGGCAAGTGGTTTAGACAGCAGCGCTGTAAGATCTGAATAGAAGTTTTTCTGCAGCAGATACTTTGTTGTATCGCCATAACTCTTTATAACCCGGTTTGTTTCATCAATGCAAACAACCAGGTAATTTAATTCATTGATCAACTCAATATTTACGGCCTCATCTAAATTACTAATTGATTTATCGGTACCGTCTGTTTTGGAAGAAATGGGTGTAGAAAATCTGTTTTCCTGAAAGGATGGCAGTGAAAATGCATCGAAGCGGAGCATCCGGTTTGTTTCGATGTTTCTGAAGATCTTCCATTTTTTGTCTATCACTGCCAGGCTTTGAATAATGGACAAAGGATTTTCGCTGGCACCCAAAAATAAATAGCCGTTCATTTTAAGCCCGAACAGCAGCATTAAATATATTTTTTTCTGCAGTGGGGGTTTCATGTAAATAAGCAGGTTGCGGCAACTGATAAAAGACATATTACAATACGGCGGATTTTTCACCAGGTCGTGCTGTGCAAAAATTACCATCTTGCGTATGTCGGGTCTTACCCTGTAATTTTCCCCTTCTTTAATAAAGTGTTTTTCAAGCCTTTCGGCCGATATGTCACTTGCTATGGCGGCACTGTAAATTCCTTTTCCTGCAAATGCCAATGCAGCCGTATCAATATCGGTAGCAAATATTTTTACTATTAATTTATTACCTGCAGTTAGCTGCTCACATATAAGTATGGCCAGTGAATAGGCTTCTTCGCCGGTGGCACAACCGGCAACCCACAATCTTAATTCTTCATCGGGCCCTAACCTTTTAATTATATCGGGCACTACGCTTTTTTCCAGTATTTCAAAAGCTTGTTTATCCCTGAAAAAAGAGGTTACACTTATCAGGAATTCTTTAGCAAGTTTTGTAAGTTCGGTCGCATCTGTTTTTAAATACTCAAAGTATTGCTCAATCGATGTGAAGTTTTTATAAGTCGTTCTTCTTTTAATTCTCCGGAGTATGGTTGTTTGTTTATAATCTGAAAAATCAAGTGGCGAATGTTCATTTATAAGATCAATAATAGCTGCCATATACTTTTCATCATCCTTATTATCTGTCAGCAATTTGTTGTCTTCTTCTTCTTTTAAATAGTCTTCAATTGTTTGGGGCATCATTTCGGGTTCCAGCACAAAATCAACCACACCTGTTGCAATGGCATTGGCCGGCATGCCGGAGTATTCAGTATTATCAGGGTTACGCACTATTATCATGCCGCCTGCTTTTTTAATGGCAACAATGCCTTCGGTTCCATCAGAGCCCAGGCCTGAGAGTACAACGGCGATCGCCGTACTGCCACAATCTGCTGCAAGCGAATTAAAAAAAGTATTGATGGTAAGATGGGGTGCTTTTTGTTTTTCTTTATCAGTAAGTAATAAGTGGTTATTACTGATGGTCATAAACTTATCGTGCGGAATAAGGTACACACAGTTACAGGCAACCTGCATATTGTTTTTTGCCTCCAGCACCTGCAACTTGCTGTGCTTTGCCAGTAACTCAACCATCCGGCTTTTAAAATCGGGCGATAGATGTTGAATGATAATATAAGAAACGCCATCCTGCGGCGTATGATCAAAGAAGGCATTTATTTCTTCCATGCCACCTGCCGAGGCGCCAATGGCGATAATATGGTGGGGTAAGTTTGCCAATTGTAATTATTTAGTATTTGAGGCAGTTTAAAGGTACGGCTATTAATTGGTGGCGCAGTATTTTGTTTATGCTCTAAAACATAGGAGAAGGCATTTTATATCCTAACTGTCAATACATCAACTGATAAGGTGATTTTTACAGTTTTTGCTGTTTTTAAAAAGATTAGCGCAATATGATATGTTTACGATTATACCGGTTAACAGGGGCTTTTACCAGTACAACATAAATTCCTTCCCCTCCGGTTTCTCATTCTTAAATTCAAGATTGCATAAATTTTTAGTGGAGACAAGCCTGAAAAAGAAAGCCGTCCCCACCTTTTGTGGAAACGGCCTTCTTTATAAATCAATTTCTATTATCTGCCTAAAGGAATAACCAGCGAAACTTTAAATTGCCTTGCCTTATTACTTGCAAAACCATTTAGCAAACCAGGGATAGTAATACGGTCTGTAGAGGTTTTTAATTTTGCTTTTCGGGCTTCATGTTTTAAATCACTTGCTTTATTTGAAAAATGGATACTGGTAAGCGCCAGACCTATTCCAATCAACGTACCTGCGGCACCAACAACAATTTCGGTGGTATGGGTTTTAGGTGCGTTTTGATAGTAATTGCCGCTTGCATCATAATAGTAACCGGGATCTTCAATATCTTTTGCAAGTAATCCATAAATTAATGTACCAATACCGCCGGCAGCTATTACCGGGCCGGTAGCCACAAATATGGTACTTGTTGTTCTGGCCCTGCGGGATTTTTGCATCAGTTCATCATAAGAATCCTGCGCCAGTAACGAGGTAGTAATACTTAAAAGCGTTAAGATGGTGAGTAAAGTTTTCATTTTCATTTTCATATTTTTTGGTTTTAAAAAAAGCAAATATATATGAAAAACTTACTTCACGTGTATTTTTGCAGTTATTTTAATTCTTCACAAAAATGGCCTGCGCTAAAAACAATCTGTTCCACATCAGTAGCTGCAATACGCTCTGCAACCACTCTTAATATCTTATCACAATCATGCAGGTCAACATTCCATTCTTTAATATGAGGATGCAGATTCAGGGAAGATCCAATTTTTTTAATATGCCTGGCATTTGCCAGATTGGTTTTAAAAACGAGTATTTCAATACCCCCTCCGCCTTCGCCAACCGGCGGAGAAACTGTTGAGACATCATGCAAGTTCATTGACTTCATTATGTAAGGGTATAGTTTGTGTTTTAAAAAGCTACTATAGTTTTGGAGTGCCCAGGTTCCCCCTTTATGGGGCGAAGGGGGTCTGGGTTTTCCACCTGCTGCCACATTTATTTTTCCATTCATCCTTAAATTTTTCTCTTTCTTCGGGCGTCATCCGGGCAAATTTGTCTTTCATTTCCATCCACTTTCCTTTGTTTCGCCAGCCGCCGCGATGCCCACGGCCAAAGCCACCAAACAAAATTTTGCTCAACAATAAAATACCCAGTGCCTGTATAAATGTAATTGCTTTTACACCCAGTACAGCTGGTAAAATAGCATTCCATAAACCCATCACTACTAAACCAAATACCAACACGGCTATAATGCCAAATACCAGTATCATTAATCCTTTTTTAATCCAAAATTTTTTCATGTTGTTTTTTTTGAGCACGAATCACACGAATTAACACGAATTTTTTAAGCCGGATTTATTAGTATTAATTCGTGTAATTCGTGGCATGTTTTTAATAATTTAATAATTCATCTTTTAATACCGCCAGCCGGTTGCGTAAATGCAGTACAGCATAGCGTTTCCGGCTGATAAGTGTGGCCACACTCTCACCTGTTTGTTCCGCTATATCTTTAAACGGCACTCCTTCAATTTCGTTTAGTATAAACACATCTCTTTGTGCAGCCGGTAATTCATCCAGCGCCGCTTTTAATTCTTCCCAAAAAATGTTGCGCAGGTATTCTGTTTCTGGTGTTGCATCTGCAGGCAACAGCATTTCTTTCCAGTTAAAATTTTCATCGTCGCTTTCGGCGGAACTGAAAATATCATCAGCCAGGGGCAATTTATGCTTGCGGTAATTATCGGTTATTTTATTGCGGGCAACTTTATATAACCAGCCGGTTGCCTGTTCAATAGGCTCGGTATTGCCTGCAAACTGGTAAAAAACCTCCTGCAGTATATCTTCCGCATCTTCGGTACTGGCAACCCGTTGCTTGATAAATCCAAACAAACGATTGCTTATTGACCTGATAGTGTTGGTAATATTTTTATTACGCTCGGCCGTCATTTCTATGGCTAATGTCATTGCTTCATCTTTCTATATTATAAAAGACGAACAGGCATTAAAAATGTTTTAAAAGAGGTTAAATATTTTTTAAGATAGCATTTCTGTAGCAAAAAATGGTAAACCCCACAGTTAATAAGAAAACCCAATGAATGTATCGGTATCACATTTTTAGGGGGCAGCAGGAGAAACAGCAGTAGCACTGACAGCGCCGGTTTGTGAAAGAAGACATACTGAAATAAAATGAAGGGTGCATTATATTGCAACCTGTTTTATTTCAAAAGATTAACAGCCATGCTTTTTATGCATGGCTGTCAGGTATATCAGAAAACTTTATTAAATCTATTGCTTTGCATTCTTTTTTAATTCTTCCAGTTTCAGCTTTTGGTTTTCTATCTCCTGTACCTGTTTTCCCTGGGTTTTAATATTGTCTTCCAGGTCCCGCTGTGTATCTACAATTTTCTTATTCAGTTTTTTCTCATCGTCTTTAAGATTCTCCAGTTTTTTCTCTGCGTCCTTCACAGCGTCCTCCTGTTTGTTGATATCGAGATTCAGTTTGTAAGTTTCTGTTTCGGAAAGAAATCCATTTAGAAATGCGCTTGCAGCATTAAATGTATTGCTATCTGTTTCTGCCGAAATAAAACTGCTGCCGTCTTTACTGATCAACAAACTCATTACAGATTTATTACTTTCTTTACGGCTTTTACGTTTTACGTCAAAATAAAGGTCAACCCTAAAACCATCGAGTGAGGGCAGGGATACACCTTTAAACACATAAAAACCGTTAATGGTATTTTTTTTCCAGAATAATTCGCCCTTGGTCTCGGGCTTATAACCTATATCCTCCAGTTTTTTTAAAATGGTAGCTTCAGAAACCTCAGTTGTGTAAGGCAGTTCCAGCTTAAGGCCGGGTTGCATAGCCTTGTCATAATTGATCTGGGCCGCAAAAGGTTGAGCCTGTAACACGCTGTTGGTGCAAAATAAAAGTAATAGAATGTAAATAATTTTTTTCATTATAAGTGTTTTAAAGGTGAAATTAGTATGAGCGTAGTAATAATTAAGGGCATATACATTGGTGCGGCATATATATTAAATGGCAACAAACGTGCCTGATTAAAAAATGGTATTTACTTTTTTTAACTTTGGTGTTGAGATGCAATCAATAAGTGTTCGTCATATCCTCATCCACACAAATAATATAATCGGCCTTGCCTTTATTTTCGGCCAGCAGTTCTTTAATGTTTTTTTGCGATACGGTGGTAATGGTTGCATACTTCAGGTCCGGTTGCTTTCTTTTTAAATACCAGTTTATGCCATCATAATTATCCGAATGGAAAGACCCGTTGTAATGTATAAACAGATTGCCCGGTTTAAAATTCTGCAGAATAAAATACGCCATGGTAGCATCCTTTGTTGCCTGCGCTTTTGGCATGTTAGGGCCGCCGTGCCCGCCCATCATTTCCAGCATTTTTACATAACCGGGTAAGGTTGCATCATAATCCATGGGTAAAGTAGCCATCCATGTTTTTTCTAATGCAGATAAAGTATCAAGCGCCTCAAACCCTTTTTTTGAAACCAACGATGCATAGCGGCGTGGAATATTGGTGGCGATGAAAGGCACATTCTTTTCTTTGGCAAAATCTACAATAGGTGCATAGTCGGTTTTATAATTACTCCAGAGCCTGGCAGTTGAGTCGAGTCCTTTAGCAGTTATATTTCCTGCCAGGTAATTATTCAATGCCTGCTGGTTATCGGCTTCAAACATTTCTGCACCAAAAGTCAACGTTCGTTTTTCACTCAGGTCTTTTGCTACAGACAGCTCAAGCCAATGCGAAATAGCATTGTTATGAAACTCGCCAAACAAAATAATATCTTTTTCAGCCAGTTGCTTAATCATTTTTTTATAAGACATTTTTTTGCCTTCGGAATTATATAGAATATATGCAGGCTTCTGTTGTGCCCATGCAATAGTTGTGGTTGCAAGTAATAATACAAAAAGCAAATATTTTTTCATAAAATCAGTTTAAAGAAAAGGTGATAAGATTGAAAGTATGTTCAACAAAGCTATGTAAAGATACAAAGGAGAAAAATATGTCTGATAAATCCTGAACATTGTTCTTCGTGTGATGTTACCTGTATGAAATAATGTAAAGTATATTTTCAAATTATATTTTAACCAGCAACTTATTCGTAAATTCACAATCTTTAACTTTTAACCTAATCTACATTTATGGCTTCTACAAAATCTTACGCAGCACAGGATGCAACAGCACCGCTTGCCCCCTGGACAATCAACCGGAGAAATCCTAACCCCCATGATGTACAAATTGAAATTAAATACTGTGGTGTATGCCATAGCGATCTGCATTTTGCCCGTAACGATTGGGGCATGTCCGTTTATCCGCTTGTGCCCGGCCACGAAATTGTTGGCGTGGTAACAGCAGTTGGTGAGCATGTAAAAAAATTCAAAGTAGGCAACCTTGCCGGTGTTGGTTGCCTGGTGGAGAGTTGCCGTGAATGCGACAACTGCCAGGATGGGCTGGAACAATATTGTGCCAACGGTATGATTGGCACTTATGGCGGCATGGAAAAAGATGGCAGCGGACCTACCTATGGTGGCTACAGTAAAAACATAGTGGTTAACGAAGATTTTGTTTTACGTATTTCTGATAAGCAACCTTTGGAAGCTGTTGCACCTTTGCTTTGCGCCGGTATTACCACTTACTCGCCTTTACGCCATTGGAAAGTTGGCAAAGGACAAAGGGTTGGTATTCTTGGCCTGGGTGGCTTGGGCCACATGGGTGTAAAGCTGGCAGTATCAATGGGAGCCGAAGTTACCATGCTTAGCCATACGCCTTCAAAAGAAGCCGATGCAAAAAGGCTGGGCGCTCATAAATTTGTTTTAACCAGTGATGAAGCACAGGTAAAATCTGTTGCCGGTTATTTTGATTTTATTCTGGATACAGTATCTGCAGCGCATGATTACAATTTTTACCTGACTATGCTTAGAACAAACGGCAATATGGTTTGTGTAGGTGTACCACCTCCGGGAAATCCAGTTGTTCCCTTCAATCTTATTTTTGGCAGAAAAAGTTTAGGAGGTTCTTTAATTGGCGGTTTGCCCGAAACACAGGAAATGCTGGATTACTGCGCCGAACATAATATTGTAAGCGATGTAGAAGTAATTGCCATGAAAGATATTAATGAAGCTTACGAAAGAATGCTGAAGGGTGATGTGCGTTACCGGTTTGTAATTGATATGGCAACTTTGTAAAAGAATAAAAAATATAAATAAAGAAAAAGCTGTCCTGAAAAGACAGCTTTTTTTGTTGAAGCCAACAGGCTCATCTAAAAACATCAAGCACTAGTTTCGGTTTACTTTTAGAAATTTATTTTAGTAATTTTTGAGTAAATAATTTTCCGCCTGTATCTAATTGCAGCAGGTACATACCACCAGCTATTGGTTTATCTATAGATACTGTACCTTTTCCATTGTATAATTTTAAAAGTCGTCCCTGCATATCAACAAGGCGGTAAGTAAAGGCTTCATTGCAGCTAAGCTGCCACACGGTGCCAAGGTCCTGTATTACCCAACTGTTCTTTCCGCTCAGGTTTACACTTCTTATACCCAGGCTTTTTTTGTTGCCGTCAATATCTTCCTGCGTAAGCCTGTACAGGAAAATTCCTTTAAGGCCGGGGTCGTCGGTAAAATTATATATGGCTCCGTTTGCTGCCGATGTAGCTGCAACAGTACCAACATTTGTATAATTAGTAGAGCTGGTACTTAAAGCCCTGTCTATAATAAACTGTTTGTTATTTAATTCCTGAGCTGTTTTCCATTGCAATACAGCTTTCCCGTTTTCGGGCCTGGCATTGTACCATAGAAGCGTTACAGGTAATGCCGGGCCATTTACAACAATATAATTACTCATTGCATTTGCCACAGTGGCACAGGCGTAGCTGGATGTAAGTCTGCATGAATAGGTTTCTGACAGGTACACATTCGTTGCATTCAATATTGGCAAAGTTGCTCCACTAATGGGCGTTCCATTTTTAAGCCATTGATAAGCGGGAGTAAGCCCTGCATTAATTGCAGTGGCTGTAAAAATTGCAGGGCTGCCATTGCCCGTTGGATGAGCAGGTACTGCGGCGATTGTTATGTCAGGCGTTAATACAGGCGACATAATTACAGTAACCGTGTTACTGGTTGCAGGATTTGGTGTAGCGCAACCAATACTGCTCGTCATTACAACATTTACCTGGTCGTTATTATTTAAACTGCTGCTGTTATAAGTAGGGGCATTGGTACCGGTATTTACATTATTCAGTTTCCATTGGTAAGCCGGCGTACTGCCGCCATTTACAGGGGTGGCAGTAAAACTTACAGCATTACCCTGGCAGGTAGTTGTTGCAGATGCTGATAAACTTACCGAAGCGGTTGCAGTTCCATTTACCATAGTAACTGCATTGCTGGTTGCTGTGGGCGTACTTGCGCATGGCAGGTTACTGGTCATTACAACCGTAATTACATCATTGTTGGCAAGTGAGTTATAAGTACAGGTTGGTGAGTTGCTTCCAATATTACTGCCATTCTTTTTCCATTGGTAAGATGGAGTAGTTCCACCATTTACGGGGTTGGCCGTAAATATTACTGTCTGGCCTGTACAAAAAATATTTGAAGCGGCATTTGATGAAATACTTACAGATGGTGCAACGGTTGAAGCGGTTCCATCATTTATACGGATACCTGCAGTAGTAGATGTGTAGCCAGTTACAGCCATAATATTTACCCTCGCAGCTCCTGCATTGGCCCATGCAAAACCAATTGAATTAATAACCTTGCCCTGGTTGCTGCCTGCAATAGTTATGGGTAACTCAAACAAATTAAAATCGTACCGGGTATCATAAACACCTGTAGTACGGGCAATTCTTTTAAGCTTAATTGCTGATTGAGAATTGGCACCAACCAGGTACCAGTCGGCAAATGTGAGTGAGCCGGTTGCGGTAGTGGCATCTGCAAAGTTAATAGTATAGTTTACTGTTCCGGTTCCCGAACCTGTTGACGCCAGCACGTACAATGTATTATAAGTAGCCTGGTACTGAGCTTGAAAAGATAAAGTACCCGAAACCGCACCACCATAAGTTGTAGCAGTTGATGAACGTAACAGCAAAGCATTGCCGGCACTGTAAGATGCAAGTTGATAAATGCGGGTTGCACTTTGTGTGCTTGCAAAATTTCCTCCTATTGGTAATCCGCCGGGCGTTTCTGCAACATTCGAAGCATTGGTATAACCATCAGCATATAATATATTACCATTACCATCGTCAAATGCCTGCGATGAAGTTGATGCCGGGCTGACATTGCTGCCATTGGCTACCACATCTTCGTTAAAACCGGTAAGACCAATTGATTTTATTTGTTGAGAAATAACGGGTGTAGTTGTACATCCATTTGCATCGGTTACTATAAGGCCGTAATTGCCGGGTGAAAGGTTTGTAAGATTTGCAGTAGTGGCATAGGCTGATCCGTTTTTTGTCCATGCATAACTGTATGGCGACGTGCCACCAGTTGTATTAATGCTGATGTTGCCGTTACTGCCAGCAGAACAGGTTATATCGGTAGCGGTATAGGTAACTGCAAATGCAGCAGGCTGGTTGATGGCAACATAGATTGTTTTAATACAGCCTGTATTGTCTTTGACTGAAACCGGGTAAGTGAGACCGGCTAATCCGGTAAACGTGTTGATGCTGCTCCATGCCCCGGCTCCTGCTTCGGCCAGTTGATATAAATAAGGTGCTGTACCTCCGGAAGCGGTAACCGTAACTGCCCCATTGGTGCCATTGTAACAGGTAACATGTGTAATGGAAGGGGTAAGTGTTATTGTACATTGTGCATTTGCTGATGAATATAAAAAGCTGTTGATGCTGATTATGATACAAAGCAAAAATGTATACTTCATTAGGGGGTGAAGTTGATTTTTCATGATTATTGGATATTATTCTACAAGAACGTAGAATTTATTCTATTAGTATGTTAACTCAGAAATCCTACTGTAAAAATACGTGCTAAAACGGGTTTCAATAGTAAAATTACTTAAAATAAGAGACCGGTTTTTTGTGTAATTTCACGTATGCTAAAATGTAAACCGCTATTTTTCATTCCTTTAATTTTATTCTGGGGCTGTTCACCTGATGCTTATAAAGCATCAAATAAAATATATAAGCAGCAGGCAAAAACTTTTGCAAATGAGTTAAAAAAACAACCGGCTGCAGTTGACAGTGCCATGATGGCCGGCCAATGGGTAGGCACTACTAATTTTGGAATGCGTAAACCAAACTTCGTAATCATTCATCACACAGCGCAAACCGCCTGCGATACCACACTTAAAACTTTTACACTGCCCCGCACACAGGTGAGTGCCCATTATGTTATCTGTAAAGATGGCACCATAAACCACATGCTGAACGATTACCTGCGGGCATGGCATGC
>JBBQLS010000104.1:0-12225 GCA_038328115.1 Chitinophagales bacterium | reverse complement strand
TTTTGTAAAGAAATTATTGAGTATGGTTAAAAAAGCATCGTGGTTTTCCCAGGCACCGCCATGTGTGGAGCCAGGCATAATGCACAGTTGTGAGTTGCGAATATTCTGGTAAATCTTTACCAGGTGTTCGGGCCTTATTACATCCCTGTCGCCACCCATAATTAAACAAGGTGCGGTTATGGTATGTAATTTTTCGTAAGGGATATTTGGGAAGTCACGCATCATGGTATATAGTTTTACTTCTTTTGCATCTTTAGAAGTAGCGATGGTTTTATTAACTGCTGTTACAGCCCAGCCATAAACAGCGCTGCTGTCGGGCACGGTGTTTACGCCGTAAGCAATAACCCTTTTTACTTTTGCAGGATAGTCCATTGCCATAATAAGCCCCAGTATAGCACCATCGCTTTGCCCCCAGATGAATGCAGAATCAACATGTATCTGGTTGAGCAGGGCGTTGATATCCGATGCCATTATATCATAGTTAAGTGGCTCATTAGTGTCAGTTGATTTGCCCTGCGCACGGTTATCAATGGCAATTACTTTATAATTTTTACTAAGCTCGGCATAAAAGCCAGAAGCACTTGCAACAGAGCCCCCATTGCCATGCAATACCACTAAGGGCGCACCTTCACCATAAATTTCGTAATAGAGTTTAATGCCGTTTACATTAGCAAACTTGCCTGCTTTTTTGTTATCGCCATAGTTGATGATATCTTTTGCTTCAATTAAAAAAGATTTATTTTTTACGGCTGCATCGTCATAAATACTACCGGTAAAAAAGCTATTGATACCCGATTTGCTGCTTCTGCCAATGCCTGCATCAAAACCATCTGTGCCTTTTTCAAAATCGGCAGTAAATATGGTTTCCCATTTACCGGTTTCTTTTTCTACTTCTACTTTAAAATTATCGAAGTAAAATCTGCCGTTCAGTTCGCACAGCATACCTACCACCAGTTGCGTGGCATCATCATCTATCTTTCCTTCAATGGTATAGGTTTTCCAGTCTTTGCTTCTTACGGGCCTTTCCCACATATTATCAAAAAAGCCAGGACCAGCTTTTCTATCAACCCTTGCCCATATTCTTGCAGTAGCACTGTCATCGATAACCTGCGCTTTAACAGAAGCCTGCATTTTAAAACGATGCCCTTCATAACCCTTTGTGGCAATGGTATGGCTCCAGGATGACCACACATCCTGTGCGCCGGCCTGTAAGAAAAAGAGGATGGTAATAAGTAACCCAATGGTACATTTTTTCATGATTGATTTTTTAAACGTTAAGGTTTGATGTACTAAAGATAATGAAATGATTGTGTGATGTGCAAGGGCATGTACAGTAAATTCTAACAATTCTTTCACGTTTCAATTATTAGTTTTAAAGTATCATTCACGCCGTTAAAACTTTAAAACTATGAAACAAGTAATTCTTTTCTCATTGTTAAGCATGGGTATTTTACCCGTAAGCAGCCACATGGCTTATGTTGCAGCCAGCAGCAGTGCAACCGGCCTTGTATCTTTAACTGATCATGCAAGCGGAGGTTTCAACATCTGTGGGCAACCTTCTCCTGAAAATGAAAAAATGCAGGCGGTTATTTTTCGCCGCCAGGATGTTTGCCGTGCTGAATTAAAAGATTTTGAATTTGATGTTCAATACAATGTTGTAAGTGCTACGATATATTTTTCGGGTACTAATTTCAGAGGTGTGGAGACAGGTTTTATAAGCAATAACAGCCTGAAGCCTGTGAGCAGCCTGATGGCCCGCTGCTTACCCGGTACCATGGTGGTTTTCGATAACGTAAAAGTTATCGGGCCAGATAAGGTTATACGTCCAATACAGGGAACCAGTTATCTGTTGCATTGATTGCAGGCGTTTTCCTGTTTTTAAATTATGATAAATTGAAACAGTATAGACATGAAAATGAAAATGGTTCGTGCAATGCGAACCATTTTTATTTGATAGCAACAATTAAGTTTCTTCTCCTTTTACCTTCTTAATATAATCCTCATGTTCCTTTAAATGCTCTTCGGGCGGTACTTTTACCGATAGCGGGCCGTTTCCGATTATTAAAAAATAAATAAGCAGCAGCAGGACAATGATGGAAAGAAATAATTCTGAATAAGGGCTGAATGCATCTTTGGTGGCATTGATGTTTACAAAAATAATGGCGCCCAGTAAAATAGGTATCTGAATCAGGCAGGCTGCCCGTGTAAGTAGCCCGATTGTTAAAAAAAAGCCACCCAGTAAATGAGCAAAAGCTACACACTGTGCAAGCATAACAATCATAAATCCGCTGAAAGGAGAGGTGTTTTTCATCAGGCTGATGAGGTTACTGCTGTTACGCAGAAAATCAACACCTTTGTAGCAGAGGAAGATTCCTAAAGCTATACGAATAATATCCAGCCATTTTGGGTGATGCCTCTCGCCCCAAAATTCAAATTTCTCGAGGAGGGTCATAACGTATAATTTAAAGCGTGAATAAAAAAGAGCTGGTATAAATATAATTCAATTAAAACTGAAATGCAAGTGCTATTTATGCACGTTAATCCAGGCAGGCACGCAGGTATGCGCTAACATATTTTAAGAAATTATCTGAATGGCTGTATCATCCAGTAATGCCGGCAGTACTACTATTTTTGCCTTATAACCTGTAGCAATTCTGCCAGAATGATCGTCTATTTGTATTGCCTGTGCAGGATACAGGCTGCACATGCGAAGCGCTTCACCTGTTTCTACACCAACCTGTTTTACCAGGTTTTGCAAAGCCTTGTACATGGTCAATGCCGATCCGCTAAGGATGTTACCGGCAATATATTTATCTCCATCGGGTTGATGCTGATAATAGCCTTCGGTTGTTGTGGTTACTGCATCGGTGATAGCAAACAGGCGTTGCCCCATTATCTTTTTTGCAATGCGTATGGCTGCATAATCTACATGAAAACCATCGGCAATAATACTTGCCATAATTCCTTTATGATCTAGCGTTGCTCCCACCAGCCCAGGACTGCGGTGCTGTAAAGGACTCATAGCATTATATAAATGCGTTACAGCAGCAATGCCGTTATCAAAGCTTTGTATGGCTTCTGCATAGCTTGCATTACTGTGGCCAGCAAAAATTTTAACAGCAGATGAATGGATAAGGTCAATAACTTCTTTACTGCAGACTTCGGGAGCAAGCGTGATGATCTTTAGAACGTCTTTACCATAACTCAACAATGCTTCCACTTCTTTTAACGAAGGGCTGTGTATCAGCGATTCGATATGGGCACCTCTTTTTAATTTGTTTATCCAGGGCCCTTCTGCATGCAGCCCCAGTATACCTTCGCCGCCCTGCTGCCAGTATTGCCTTATGGCATCAATGCTTTTGTAAAGTATATCGGGTTGGTTTGTGGCAACGGTAGGCATACAAAAAGCTGCACCACCACTGTTGCTATAGCTGTTCAATAATTGTAAAGAATCTGTATCCGGGTAAACTGCAAAAAGTTTTTTGTACGCACCATATATCTGCAGGTCAATAAATGCGGGAGCCAGTATGCTATCGCCAAAATTAATAATCTCAGACTGTGGATCCAAAGCGGTAACAGGAATCACATCTGTAATAATACCATCAACAACAATGGCCGCATGTTTATGCAGCCATTGATCGCCTGTAAAAATAGAATTAGCGGTATATGCTTTTGCTGCGTTCATAATTTTTTATGCAGCAAAAATAGTAATACCATCTTGATTTTATAAGTAGTCCAAAGGACTACGCTGAATTCTTAGATGGTATTATACCGATAGCAGAGTGCTTTGGACTATTTACTGGTACATCGGTATAAAACACCACTACGGTTATTTTATTTTTAAAATGATTCCGCCCTGTATTTGGGTAATGTCGTAACCCGCCTCTATGTTAAATCCAAAAGTTGGGGTTATAAAATAAGAAGCACCAACAAAACCACCGAAAACCGGTACCACTTCATTTTGCTTAATAGGGCCTCCATCATTATAACTGTATTGGTTAAAACCGGCACCGGCAGAAAGCCCTGCGTAAGTATCCAGTCCTTTCACGTTCCAGCCATGATGCCAGGCAGAACGGCCTGCAACAACCAGGGTTCGTGCCTTGTAATTATCAAGTTTGCCACCCTTTGAGAATGAGCCGCCAATCTCGCCACCGAGGGTAATTGTGCCAGGTCCAGCCTTCCATAAGCCTACTTCAATAACGGCTTTTGTACCAATGGCAGAATTGTAGTAATTGCTGTTATACTCATTGCCAACACCAACACCTGCGTTAAAAGTTACACTGCCTTTTTCAACAGGTTTCACCGGGCTTTGAGCGTTAGAAACTGTGGTAAAGCCTAAAGCCATACCAAATAAAATTGCGGGAATTAAGTTTTTTGTTTTCATAAGTCGTTAAGAAACAAATATTATACCAACAGAAATTTTATTAATGCTGATAAAGTTAAATTTTGTAGAATTTAATAAACCATGCCCGATTATATCTGAATACTGAATATTTATTTTGATGATCTGTTCTTTTTACAATAAGAATTTCCCTAACTTCCAATTATGAAACATTTTAAGTTTTATTCCAAAGAAGATATTTTGTCAATGACAAGGGTAAGGCGCTTTGAGACCAGGATGGGAGAACGTGTACGTTTTTTAAAGTCCGATGATGAGTGGCCGGAGGTATTAAAAGAATCAGATGCCAGGTATGTGATCCTTGGTATTCCGGAAGACTTTGGTGTAAAGGCAAATTACGGTACCGGGGGAACAGAAACCGCCTGGCTGTCGTTTCTTACTTCGTTTTTAAATTTACAGAGTAACGATTATTTATCCGGCGAAAACACGCTGATATTAGGCCATTTTGATTTTGGCGATATAAAGTTCCTGATTGAGAATAATGCGTATAATCCTGAGGAAAAAATAGATGCGTACCGCCATGCACTTAATATTGTTGATGAAGAAGTAGAGAACCTGCTTAAAGTGATAGCATCTTCAAAAAAAATACCCATCGTAATTGGCGGCGGCCATAATAATGCGTATCCAATCATTAAAGGTGTTGCCAAAGGTTTGCATAAGGCTGAACTGATTCCACTTTCGCAGATCAATTGTATAAACCTGGATGCACATGCAGACTATAGTGTGGCAGAGGGAAGGCACAGTGGCAACGGTTTCAGGTATGCAGAAGAAGATGGATATCTTGGAAAATACTGTATGGTTGGGCTGCATGAAAATTATATTTCGCAGAATGTATTAATGGATATTCACAATAACCCGTTCATTGATTATATCAGCTTCGAAGAGATATTTATACACGAACGCAAAAATTTTATACAGGCTGTGGCCCATGCTACCGGTTTTACGGAAGATGGTTATACCGGAATAGACATTGACCTGGATTGTATTGAAAATGTTTTGAGCAGCGCCATTACCCCAAGCGGTATTTCGCCGTTACTTGCAAGGAAGTTCGTAACCTTTGCTGCACAGGATGCCAAACCCGCTTACCTGCATATTTGCGAAGGTGCCACCCAACTGGCCGATGGAAGAAAAAATGAAACAACCGGAAAACTGATCAGCTATTTGGTAAGTGATTTTATTAAGGAATTAACGCAGGATTAGTTTTATTTACCAGAAGTTTATCTCTGAGTTTTAAAAATGGTTTTTCTATCGTGTATCTTAATACAAGTGCGCCAATTATTGTAAATACAACAGCAAGCAGCAGCATCCAGTAACTTTCTTTATCAACGCCCATTTTACCGAAATATACAAAACACAGATGCCTTACCCCTTTATGAATTAAGTAAACGGAGTAGGAGAGTATTGCAACCGATGTGGTTATTCTGGATTTGAATTTATACAAAATGCAACCGGGGCTTATAGCTGCTAAAACAATAAAACCAAAACCAATTGCAATCGCCGGGAACCCAAAAATGTTTGCATTGAATGAAATCCGGTCGTAACAAAGATGATATGCTGCTATTAATATTGCAATTCCTGTTGCAAGCAAAAGGTTGGCATACTTCATTACCCGTTCTTTTAGCCTGGGGTAAAATACAACAATACCTGCAATACTGATACCCACCAAAAGCCCGTCTAATCTTGTATATGTAGGATAATAGATCCAGGTTACCCAGAAATTACTATACTCACCATCTGCTTCAATTAATGGTTCCATATAATGATACCAGAGGTACAACCTGATAAGGCAAGTGAAAATAAAAAAGCCAAGAATAATATAACCGCTGCTTCTGGTAAGTTTCCAATACACTACGGCTACAATAAGTAATGGGAAAAAAAGATAAAACTGTTCTTCTACACATAGCGACCAGGCGTGAGAAAATGTTCCGTTAATGGATGGATTTAAACCAATGTTTTGTGTGAATGTCAAGAATCTCCATAAAGCCGGTAAACTCTCTCTTTCTCTAAATACAGGCACCAAAAAATAGATGGCTACCACAAAAAGATAAACCGGGATTATTCTGAAAAATCGTTTAATGAAGAACTGTTTTACTGATATACTATTTGTAGCCTGCAACTCTGTAAAAAGCTGCCTGGCAATCAGGAAGCCGCTTAATACAAAAAATAAATCTACACCAACCCAGCCAAAATCTTTGATAACGGCCAGCCATCCAGGCAATTTTAATGAAGGGTAATGAAAAAAGAAAACCAAAGCGATTGCCAATGCCCTTAAATGATCAAGCCCGTGCAGTTTTTCGGTTTCATTATTTTGCAGCTTGGTCAATCGCCGGTGTATAAATTCGCTTTAAAAAGTCTATTTCAGTTGTTCAGCTAATTCCTGTTCTGTTGCAATACCATCTTTGCGCCAAACCTGTTTACCATCTTTAAAAATAATAAATACCGGCAGCGCTGTTACTTTATAGTTTTGTAAAATATCCTGGTCTCTTCCGCCATCTACTTTAACCATCGTAAATTTTCCTTTATTTTTTTCTGCAACGCTTTTTAAAACCGGTTCCATCTGAATGCAGGGCGGGCACCAGCTTGCGCCAAAATCTACCAATACAGTTTTTGAGGCATTGATGGACGTGTTGAATTCTTCAACTGTCAGTTGTTTTTCGGTACCGGCACCTTCCAGAGGTTTGTTGGCAGCCCGCCAGGCATTGGTGCCTCCGCTTAATTCGTACACATTTTTATACCCTGCATTACGCATTTTATCTGCGGCTGCAGCACTTCTGCCACCGCCAAGGCAATATACATACACTGGTTTGTTTTTATCAACAAATGCCAGGCGGCGTTCAAATTCTGCTTTATTGTTCCAGTCGGCCTGCATGGCATTTTTTATATGGCCACTGAAAAATTCGCCGGGAGTTCTTACATCAAGTATTTGAATGTCTTTTTTGGTTGTGATCTCCTTCTCAAATTCATCAGCAGTTAAACTTGTCTTAGTTTGTGCTGTGCAGGATATAATGACCGTTGAAAATAAAAGCGTGGTAAAAATGTTGTTTAAAAATTTCATCGTTATTGTTTTTTGCAAATCTATACCGATTATACCAGTATTTAATCCAATGCTGCAGACAATCGGTATAATTCCATCTAATATTTATACGTAGTCCGTTGGGCTACGTATAAATAAAGATGGTATTACTTTAATAAAAGTTGTAAGTCGGCTGCCGAGCCATTTAATAAATTCACTTTTGGTAAACGTTTTGTTAACTCACGCCAGTTGGCTTCTTTCTTATAAATCTTTTGTAAAAGATCTGATGCTTCTTTTACCCGTTTATTATTGGCCAATGTAATGGCAGTCCAGTACTGCATTTCTAAATTATCCGGAAACATTTTCATGGCTGCACCATATTCTTCCATAGCCAACTTCATGTCGTTTTTTTCTGTAGCCAAATCACCTTTGTCCATGTGTTCGTAAGCCCTGAATGTCCTTAACAACCGGTCTAATTCATCTAAGGGGGCTTTGTTATCATCAACCCGTAAATCAATCAGACGTTCGTTCCAGGGTTGGCCGGTGCTTTTGCCGGCAACCACTAAAATAGCAGCAGATTGTTTTCCACGTATATCGCCACCGGCAGCCTGTGCTGCTTTTAAAGCCAGTAAAACCCGCTCTGCCAAAGGCTTTCCTTCGCTGCCTTCAAAAGCTTTCGACATAGCGGCATTTACCTTGTTTGTCAGCATCATATTACTTTGTACCGAGTAATTTTTGCCAACAATATTGCCGGCATGGTCAATACAGTTTTTACCAGTAAAGGAATTTACATTTCCATTTACATCAATCATGGCCACCTGTCTTACTTCACGGCCTTCATCGGCTGCAAGCAATTCAGTTAATGCTTCGGGTGCGGTTTTTCCTTTCTTCATCAAATTAAGTCCTTTTATACCGTAACTTTTATTTACAAAAGATTGTGTGGCAACCACGCCCACACCTGCTTCGCCCCAGGGAACGGCTGTGCCCACGCTGAACCAGTGGCTTTGCACGCCTACGGCCATTTCGCCGGTTGCAGGATCACGGGCCACTATTGAAAATGTATGTGCCAGGCCTGCATCTTTCTTAAAAAACTGCGCATTGGCTCCAGCATAAAAAAACAAACTTATAATCAGCAGAAACTTATTCATGTAATATAATTTGTACTAAGCTACAAATAAAAAAGCCACCCCAATGAATCGGGATAGCTTTTAAAAAGTAAAATATTTGTTTTAAAGCGGAGACAGGTATTGTGCATAAGCATATCCTTCTTCGCCATTGGCAGTTTTAATTTTCCACCAGCTATCATCAGTTTTTTCAACCAGGGTAACCACTTCTTCATGAGCAGCTTTGCCAACTATTTCCCCTTCGGTGCTTGGTGTGCTTCTTATGTTAAGGTTGGTACTGTCGGTTGTTACTTTTAACTGGGCTCCGGCATCGGCTTTAATATCAATGTTCATCATTAAATCGCCGCTGGCCATATTAGGGTCAATCTTTGCATATAATGCCCAAAGTGCATCATAATCGGCCGTGCTTTTTGCAGTACCGCTAACATGTAAAACGCCTGCCTGTTCAGCTGAAGCTAAGTTAGCAACGCCTAATGTAGTAGCAGTTTGCAATAACTCCGCATATTTATCTTGTAATGCCATTTTATTTCTTTTTTAAGTTTGAATTAATTATTTTTTTTGAGTTAACCCGCTGGCATCCGACAGTACATGTGCTGCCATAAGCATTTGCATGATCTTCAATCTGTTTGCATCAGTAACTGCTCCTTTCAATACAGCTTTATCACTTGTAAATTCCACGGTAACGCCGGGAATATCTTTCAGGCCATCTTTTACTTTTTGTTGAGTAGCTGCATCTAAAACTGTTGTTAAAGAAGCTGGCGGTGGTGGAGGAGGAGGAGTAACAGTACAATTGTTTACTACAGATTTTACACCTTTAACAGTCTTTGCTGTTGTTTCGCACATGGCTTTGCAGGCATCATCTTTGCACTCGCCTCCAATAGTAACATCGCCATCTTTTACATCAACGGTTGTGTTGGCCATCATCGGATCGGCTTTTAAAGCTTTTTCAACATTGGCTTTAATGTCTGCATCTTTGGGCTTACAGCTTACAAAAAGCATGGTGGCCGATACAACCACTGCCATTAATAATTTTGTCAGTTTCATTTTTTGTTTTTTTTGATTTGAAAATTAAAGGCATAATAAATTTGATTTGCAACTTACAATAATAAGACCTGATAAATAAAGAAATGGTTGCTTATTTATTAAAAAATTACAAACAGCCCAGCCTGCCACCATCAACCGGTAGATTAATACCATTAATATAAGCGGCAGCAGGGGAGCATAAAAACGCAACGGCTGCTCCAAATTCTTCCGGTTGTCCTATTCTGCCTACGGGTATCTCGGCCACCAGTTGCTTCATTACCTCAACTTCACTAATATTTGCAGCTTTAGCTTTTGATGCAATAACATAATCGGCCCTTACCGTTTTAGTAAATCCGGGTAAAACATTATTCACCGTAATACCAAACGGCCCCAACTCGGTGGCCAGTGTTTTTGCCCAGTTGGCAACTGCCGCCCTGATGGTATTGCTTACGCCCAAACCCGCGATCGGGCTTTTTACTGACGTAGAAATTATGTTGACTATCCGTCCAAAGCGGGCCTCCTTCATACCGGGCACAACGGCCTGTGTAAGGTTATGGTTATTAATAAGATGATTGTTAAAGGCTGTTAAGAAATCTGCTGCCTGGGCATTTAAAGCTGTACCGCCGGCAGGGCCACCTGTGTTATTTACCAGGATATGTACGGTATGGTTTTTAATAAAACCAACAATTGCCTTTTTAACGGCATTAACATCGGTAAAATCGGCAACCAGGTATTGGTGCTGCTGGCTTTTGGAACTGTTTAAGGTTTTAAGCACTTCCTTTAGCTTATCTTCATTGCGGGCCATTAAAACAACATGGCAGCCTAATAAAGCAAGTTCAACAGCACTGGCATATCCAAGCCCCTGTGTGCTGCCGCATACGATTGCAGTTTTTCCGGTAAGATCAAGATTCATGAAATTTTTTTCATAAAGCTACTGTAAAAAAATATCCGGTAACCGAAATACTACTCATCTTTTGGTGCCAGGTCGAGTATCAGTTTTTTCTTAACCATATCTTTTATGATGAGTTGCCCGTTTTCATGTGCCAGCTCGTTGGTGCTGGATGGTTCAAATGATTTGGTACGGGCAGAATAAACTATAGCAGCACCGGGCAGTTCGAAAAAGCTGGTTTCCCAAAAATAAGTAGTGGTGCTGATGTAGTATCCCGGCGTAAATACCCGTTCGTATATAGTAGAGTAATATTTGTTGAGGTTACCGTAACTATTTGTAGGCTCGTTATGAAATCCCCCGGGGTAATATTGCTCTTCCTTCTGCTTATCCAGTAGCGCAATCGTAATTACAGCGTCAATACCAGTACTTTTAAATTCGTCAAGAATTTCGGCTGAGGTAAGTTTTTTGTAGGCTTTTTCCTTGTAAACGTCTGTTGAAGAAATGGCATGATACCCTTTACTAACAAGGTCGTTTACCAGGTGTGTTTCCATCAGCCTGCGGGTACTGCTGTCTTTTTCGGTTAACAATCCCCAAACCATTATATTATGGTATGGCTTGGTTTTGGCATTTTCTGCCTTCCAGGAAGAAGTTATTTTGGTAGAGCTACAGGAATAAATGCCTGTAGCTATTATTATTGCAAATATGGTTGAGCTTGGTTTCATAATATCATTTTTAGTAAAGCTATGCCCTCGTTAGCTTTACGCCAATGATATAGAACATCTATAAAACCAACATACGTCAGTTCAGGAATAGAAGCCTACCTGTTTTTTTGCTCACATTCTCTAAATAATTGTGGATAATTCGCCCCCATCAAAAATCCGCCCATTCAGTTATATTCGCAGCAAATTGCAAATAGAACTGTTAATCCGTTAAATAGTTAATCCATCGATCCGCATTAACCAATTAACGCATTAACCAATTAACGTATCAACATGGCAGAGATAGAAAAGAATGATTATAATGAGGAATCCATTCGCAGCCTCGATTGGAAGGAGCATATAAGGTTACGGCCTGGCATGTACATTGGTAAACTTGGCGACGGTAGCAGTCCTGATGACGGTATTTATGTTTTGATGAAGGAAGTTATTGATAACTGCATTGATGAACATACCATGGGGCATGGAAAACATGTTGATGTAAATATTAAAGACAAAACAATTACCGTTCGTGATTATGGCCGCGGCATTCCTTTGGGCAAAGTAGTTGATGTTGTTAGTAAGATTAACACCGGTGCAAAATATGACAGTAAGGCTTTTCAAAAAAGTGTAGGACTTAATGGGGTGGGAACTAAGGCTGTAAATGCACTAAGTAACTATTTTAAAGTTACTGCTTTTAGGGATGGCAAAGAGAAGACCGCAGAATTTGAAAGAGGCGTTTTGACCCAGGAACATAAGGAAGTAAAGACGACCGAAGAGAATGGAACACTGGTAACTTTTGTACCTGATGATAAGATATTTAAAAACTTCCATTTCGTTCAGGAATACCTGGATAACCAATTCTGGAATTACTGCTACCTGAATGCCGGTTTGGTGATGAACCTGAATAACAAAAGGTATGTAAGTAAGAATGGTTTGCTTGATCTGTTGCAACGCAAGACCAATGAAGACGAGATAAGATATCCCATTATACATTTAAAAGGAGAGGATATTGAAATTGCCTTAACACATGAAAATGATTATGGCGAAGAGTATTATAGTTTTGTAAATGGGCAGTTTAC
>JBBQLS010000103.1:0-12258 GCA_038328115.1 Chitinophagales bacterium | reverse complement strand
TTAATTAAGGACCAAATAAAGTTGCTTCCTGTTGCTGTCTTGAGTTGCTTTTCTCTTTTCATGGCGTCCGACTTAAGCTGAAACAATTCGGTATAAATCAGTTGCCAGGGTCTGAATTTAATTGTCCAGCCCTTTTTACCTAATTCATTATGAGACAGCAATCTTTGCTCAAGATTAGATGTAAACCCAATATATATCTTATCATAGCTTTTGCTATAAAGAACATAAACAGTAAACATGATATAAACTTAAATTAAAGAACTATTTTCTCTTAAAATGAAAAAAGGCTCTAACAGGCCTTAGATTTTGTTGCGAAGACTGGGATCGAACCAGTGTCCGCCTACTGGCGGATATGAGCCACATTACATCGCTTTAATTAAGGACCAAATAAAGTTTCTTCCAGTTGCTGTTTTGAGCTGCTTTTCTCTTTTCATGGTATCCGGTTTAAGCTGAAACACTTCTTTATGAATTAGTTGCCAAGGCCTGAAATTAATTGTCCAGCCTTTTTTACCTAATTCATTGTGAGACAACAATCTTTGCTCAAGATTAGATGTGAATCCAATATATATCTTATCATAGCTTTTGCTATAAAGAACATAAACAGTAAACATGGAATAAACTTAAATTAAAGAACTATGTTTTGATTTAATTGAAAAAAGGCCCTAACGAGCCTTAGATTTTGTTGCGAAGACTGGGATCGAACCAGTGACCTTCGGGTTATGAGCCCGACGAGCTACCGCTGCTCTACTTCGCGGTGCAAAACTAAGGTTTTATGCCTGCCCTGCCAAATAATAAACAATCATTCAGTAAATTTGAGGATGATTAAAAATTTTCAATACCCGTTAATTGCAGCGCTGCTGCTGATTTCAGCTTTTGGCTGCAAAAGCAAAATAAAGCAGCAGGATGATCAACTATACAGCCGCCATTTACAAAGGCAGGTTAAATTAACCATCATTACTACGCCCATGCCTGATGATAAAACCGAAATGAATTTATTGATACTGAACGATGGACAGGACATGGGCCAGTTGAGGGTAAAGGAAATTGTTGACAGCCTGTATAAAAACAAGCTGATAAAGCCTCTGCTGGTGGTGGGCGTGCATGCCGGCGACCGCATGAAAGAATATGGCGTAAGTGACAATCCCGACTATTTAAAGCGAGGCGATAAAGCCGGATATTATGATGCATTTATTGATAACGAGTTGTACCCTTACGCTAAAAAAAATGCAACCGTTCGTAAATTTAAATCGGTAGCCATAGCAGGTTGTTCGCAAGGCGGCTTATCGGCTTTTGATATTGCCTGGAACAATGCCGCAAAAATTGATAAAGTGGGCGTTTTTTCAGGTTCCTTCTGGTGGCGGGATAAAGATGATAAAGCGGCAGATTATTCAGATGACAAAGACCGCATCATGCTTAATAAAATAAAATCGTCCCGTAAAAAACCTGGTTTAAAATATTGGTTTTATACCGGCGGCAAAGAAGAAACCGGCGACCGTGATAAAGACAGCATAATTGATGTGGTGGATGATACCAGGGACCTTGTAGAACTTATAAAAAGTAAAAATGTTTGTCTGCCAGATGATATAAGATTGGTGGAAGACCCCAATGGTAAACATGATTATGAAAGCTGGAGTAAACAATTCCCTGCTTTTTTGATCTGGGCTTTTGGGAGGTAAACCTATCTGGTTTGCAGTTAAGCATTGCAGCAAAGCAAAACCTTATAGGTTTGTAGCAGAGACCAGGCACATAAACGCTATAGGTTTCCCTTCCACAAGGCTAGCCTGCAAACCCTACAGGTTTTGGCAGGCTCTATTCCCCAACAAAACGGATTAACAAATTAACGGATTAACCTGTGAAATTTAATTCTCCTTTGCAATACTGCTTGCGCCGCTGCTGTGCATTTCTTTAATGACCCCATTGCCCTTATACTTAAAATCACTGGCGCCACTGGCAGAAGCCGTTAATTCATTATTGATGGTAATATGCACATCCGACGCCCCGGAAATATTGGCATTGCAAACGTCTGTAACCAGGTCGAAAGCTTTCAAATCGCTGGCACCGCTGCTTTTAATATTAACGGTGTTTGCTATGCCTGAAATATTTGCATCCGAAGCTCCGCTAAGATTTATATCCAGCGTACTTACTTTTACCATGCCATTAAAGTCGCAGGCACCCGACATGTGCAGCACCAGTGCTGTTGTTGTTACAGTTCCGGCAACTACAACATTGCAGGCACCCGATGCATCAATTTTTTTAAGATCGCTGAAAGAAACATATACCCTCATTTTACGGTCTTTCTTATTCCAGCCTTTTTCGCCATCATAAAATATTTTAAGGGTTCCTTCTTCTACCACTGTTTTAATTCCTGCTTTATAATTTTCATTAGCGGCACTTACTGCTACAGCAATATTATCAGATTGCGATAAATACAGATCAATACCATTCGATACTTTGATGGCATCAAATTGACCGGTTATGGTTCTTAAAGCTGCATTGGGATCAACCACAATTTCGTTTTGTGCATTTGCCGTAACAAATGCAAAAACAATGGATACTATTAAAAAAAAATCTTTCATCCTTATTTTATTTATAACCTGTAATCAACTTTTTTTAACAGTGCCACCACTGCTTGTTTGTATATCTCTTATCAGCCCTGCCCCTTTGTAATGTATATCACCGCCGCTACTGGCTTTGGCCACAAGTTCCTTATTAATGGTGATATGTACATCACCGCCGCTGCTTACAGATGCATCGCAAAAATCTACCGCAAACTCGTATCCTTTTAAATTGGCACCGCTGCTTACAGCTATTGTAAATTTATCAGCACTGCCTGTTACTTTCATTTCAGCGCCGCTGCTGACTTCTGCAATCAGTTCTTTTGCTATGATGGCACCGGTAAAATCAGCACCGCTGGTTACCTGCATATCCAATTTATCGGCTTTCATGCCGCCATTTACAGTCACATCTGCACCGGCAGAAACATTCAATTTTTCCAGGTTTGTAAAAGAAACATACGCTTTTAGTTTTGTTTTTCCGCTTGATTTCCAGGTCACGCCTTTGTTATCGTAATAAATCTTCAAAGTACCGTTTACAACTTCTGTTATTAAACGGTCAATATATTTTTGTTCTGAAGCACTCACTGCTACCGCTTCTTCATTTCCCTGCGTAAGGTATAGATCAATACCGCTTGAAACAGAAATACCGGTAAAGGTTCCGCTTACAGTTCGTGATACCGCATTGGGATCATTAATTACTTTGGTTTCCTGTGCAAAGGCAGACAGGGAGATCATTGAAACGATCAGGAATAATAATTTTTTCATCTTTACTAATTTTATGGTTTTTAAAAGACGAAACAATTAAACCAGGGCAACCGGTTGGCAAATGGGTTGCCCTGATTAATCAATTTCGTGGCTATACTTGCAATGTATACGAACCAAAATGTACAATTGTTACATAATTTTTAAAATTTTGTCAAAACTCTCCTACCTTCGTGCTTCAAAGTTCTTTTAACCGTTTGAATTTCCGGGGTGCTTTTTTTGTTATACTGATATTGTTTAAGTTACACAAAAAAGGCTGAGATAATACCCGATAACCTGCACAGGATAATGCCTGCGAAGGGAGAAAATACAGCCCCTCCTAACCTCCCCAAGGGGAGGAATTATCGTAGCGATTACTCCCGGATTTTCAGCTCAATTTTTTAATGATGAAGAAGTTATTGGCATGTGCATTTTTTTGCGCAGTTTCTTTTGCAGTATCTGCACAAAAAGAAAAGAAATTTAATGATACTGCTTACCTGCAGCCTGTAGAATTGCTGGCGGTAAGGGCTGCTGAAAAAGCACCTTTTGCAAAAACAGATATAACCAAAAAAGAAATTGCAAAAAATAACCTGGGACAGGATCTTCCTTTTTTACTCAATCAAACTCCATCTGTAGTAATCAATTCAGATGCCGGTAACGGCGTAGGCTACACAGGCATACGCATACGTGGTACAGATGCGGCCCGTATTAATGTTACGCTCAATGGTATTCCATATAACGATGCAGAAAGCCAGGGAACTTTTTTTGTTGACCTGCCCGATTTTGCTTCATCGGCAAACAGCATACAGGTGCAGCGGGGCGTGGGCACGTCAACAAACGGCGCCGGATCTTTTGGTGGCACCATCAATATTGCCACCAATGATTTGAATAAAGATTTTTATGCTTCAACAAATAACAGTGTTGGTTCCTTTAATACTTTTAAAAATAACATACAGTTTGGAAGCGGTTTGCTTGGCAAGCATTTTACCATTGATGGCAGGCTAAGCCGCATCAGCAGCAATGGATATATTGACCGTGCAAAATCAAACCTGCAATCTTTTTACCTCAGCACTGCTTTCATAAATCAAAATAATTCGCTGCGGCTGAATATTTTTTCAGGCAAAGAAAAAACATATCAGGCCTGGAATGGTGTGGCTGAATATTTATTGGATACTAACCGCACCTATAACCCCAGTGGCACCGAAAAGCCCGGTGAGCCTTACGATAATGAAACTGACAATTATACCCAAACTCATTACCAGCTTTTTTACAACCACAAATTCAATAACTACTGGAAAGGAAATATTGCCGTCTTTTTAACAAGAGGCAAAGGTTATTACGAACAATACAAAGCAGATAAAAAACTGGCTGATTATAATCTGCCCGATTATTTTGATGGCACCAACACCATTAAAAGAACCGACCTGGTGCGCAGGTTATGGCTTGATAATTATTTATATGGAACCATCTTTTCATTACAATATCAGAAAAATAAAACACAGTTTATTTTTGGCGGTGGTTACAACGGATACGATGCTAAACACTATGGCGATATAAAATGGGCTGCCGTACAAGCCGCTGTGCCACTTAATTACCGCTGGTATAGTTTAACTGCATACAAAAAAGATTTTTCGGTTTACAGCAAATGGATACAGCAATGGAGCAGCCATTTGCAAGGTTTTGCAGATCTGCAGTTCAGAAATATTGATTACCGTATTCATGGCTTCAGGGATAACCCTGCAATAGAAATAAAAAAGAACTACTCATTTCTGAATCCTAAGGTTGGTATAACTTATTTCAACAAAACCTGGAAGGCTTATCTCTCTTATGCACTGGCTGGTAAAGAACCTAACCGTGATGATTTTGAAGCAGGAGATACCCAACTGCCAAAAGCAGAAAAATTACATGATGCAGAACTGGGGATTGAAAAAAATACTGCAACCTATTCCTTTGGCGCCAACCTGTACTACATGTATTATCAAAACCAATTGGTTTTAACGGGAAAAATAAATGACGTAGGTGCATATACAAGGACCAATATACCCGTAAGTTACCGCACCGGTATTGAGTTACAGGGTAAAATAAAAATTATCAAATGGATGAACCTGGCAGCCAACATTACTTTCAGCGAAAATAAAATAAAGCATTTTACCGAGTACTTAGATGATTATGATAATGGCGGACAGCAAACAAAATTTTACAACAAAACGGATATCGCTTTTTCTCCTGCAGTGATTGCTGGCGGCAGTATAAATTTTACACCTATAAAAAACGGAGATATTAATTTGATAAGTAAATATGTTGGGCGGCAATATTTGGATAATACGGCGCAAAAAACAAGAAGCTTAAATCCATATTACGTGCAGGACATCAGGCTAAGTTATTCTTTGCAAAACAAAATATTTAAAGCAACCGATTTTATTGTGCAACTGAATAATGTATTTAATAAAAAATACGAACCCAACGGTTACAGCTTCAGTTATATTTATGGAGGAAGTTTAACTACCGAGAATTTCTATTTCCCCATGGCGGGGTTTAATTTTATGGTTGGGGTTAATTTGAAGTTTTAAGAAAAGTTGCAAGGGAGAAGCATGCTAATGTGAGACTTTTCAATACTGAGGTTGCCCCCTTCTAGCTACTTCCCTTTTGTGCCTTATTTATATTTCTCCTGCCAGCCCAACATCCCTCCCGTCAGGTTTTTAATATTGGTAAATCCAAATGTTTCCAGCATAAGCGTAGCCTGCATGCTGCGCTGGCCGCTGCGGCAGTAGCAGATTACTTCTTCATTTTTCAACTCATCAATATCATCTGTCTGCATGGTTTGTATTTTACCCAATGGCAGTAAAGTGCCGCCAATATTAAATTCTGCATGTTCAGCAGGTTCCCGTACATCTACTAAATTAATAGCTTCGCCTGCATCCATACGGGCTTTTAGTTCTTCAGCAGTAATCGTTATCATGATTTAGTCTTTTTCTTTTTTCTTAATTAAATTATCCCTCTCTTTCTTCTTAGTCAAAGAATCCGTTTCAAGTGTTCTCATTTGCTGTGATATCCACACATCCATTAATTGACCCGAACGGATATAAATAAGCATATTATCCTGGTCAAGCCTGTCAGGCCTTTGTTTTATCACATAAGCCGAAGCTGTATCCGAAATGGCACCATCCGCAATAACCGCCCCAAGGCTTATCCCGTTTTCATCAAGCAAAGCCTTTGCTTCACTGTAGGTCATCCCATCCAGCGATGGTACGGCCATCTGTTTATCTTCCAGTCCGCCACCAATAACGAGATCAATACGGCTTCCCCATTGAATTTTGGCTTTTTCAGGTATTCGGTTTCCGTTGTACAGTTGCTCCAACACAGAGCCCTGCATAAAATCGGGCCTGAAGGTTGTGTCGCCCAGTTTTAGATGGTTTCGTTCAAGCATACGTATGGCAAAGGACAGGTTTTGCCCTTCCAGTTTCGGCATCTCAAGCATAGGTGGCACATACCGGTTAACAGTTATAAAAACGGTACGGTTAACTTTTACCGTTGCGTTAGGGTCGGGCAATTGTTTTAACACAATGCCACGGCTGGCGGTATCTGTAAAAACCGAATCCTGTATGTAAACATCAAATCCCTGCTTTTCCAGCAGCGCTATTGCTTCTTTGGTTTTCATACCGGTAACAGCAGGTACTTTCAGGTAGGCTCCGTGCCGGGTAATAATACCAAGCGTTTTTAAAATCAGGAATATAATGAGCAGCGCAATAATAATTGCTGCCAAAAGATTTACCCAAAATGGTTTACCGGTAATGAATTTAAACACGCTGTTAATTTAATAGTTTTCTGCTTATTTATCTGAAACATTCTTCCAGTAAAGCTGAGTAAAATTGTTGTAAGCTCCAGCCCATGGCAATTACCTGCTGCGGTACAATGCTGGCTTCACTTTGCCCGGGCACCGTATTTATTTCCAGCATAAAAGGATTGCCCGAAATTTCATCATAAATAAAATCAATTCTTACCAAACCAGTGCAGTTAAAAACGGCATAGGCTTTTTTTGCCTCGGCCCTCACTTTTGCTGCAATACTTTCATCACAATCTGCGGGTGTAATTTCTTCGCTGGCACCTTCGTACTTGGCCTGGTAATCAAAGAATTCGTTTTTGGCAATAATCTCTGTAATGGGTAAAGCTATCACTTCTCCCTTAGATTTAAAAACACCAATCGTTAATTCTCTTCCTTTAATATACTCTTCAACCAATACCTGGTCGTCCTCGGCAAAAGCCTTGTCCAGCGCAGCCTGCAAATCTGCTGCGGCTTTCACCTTGCTCATGCCAATGCTGCTGCCGCCATTATTTGGTTTTACAAAAACGGGCAGTTGTACAGTTGCCAGTATATTTTCGGGTGTAACAGGTATATGTTTAAAAAGATGAACAGATTTTGCCACATACATGCCGGCGAATGCGGCTACAGCAACTGTATAGCGTTTATTAAAGGTTAATGCAGAAGTCGCCGTATCGCAACTGGTGTAGGGAATATTCAGTGTATCAAAATAGCCCTGTAGTTTACCATCTTCACCCGGCGTGCCATGCAGGCCAACCAGCACCGCGTCAAAATTTATTTTTGTTCCGTTTAGCGTAATGCTGAAATCATTTTTATCCACCTTCGTCTTTGTGCCGTCCGGCGATAAATAATGCCAGCCTGCAGGATTGATATCGATCTTGTAGGTTTCCCATTTATCAACATCCAGGTGTTTTTCAATATTGGCGGCACTTTTGTAAGATATAACTGCTTCGCCGGAATAGCCACCGGTTATCAATGCTATTTTTTTCTTCATCTGGATTGCTAAAGGTTGTTTTACAAAGAAAGCGAAATATAGATTATGGATTGCTGTTTTTAGGTAGAGACAGGCATTTTTTTTATGATTTAACATTTTTTCAACCACCCACCTTTTTATTGGTCCGGTGCAATATCTCCAAGGCCTTGATTACCGCTATCTAAAACGTACTTCCAGGTGCCAGCTTTTTCTTTTTTCCAGATGCTGACATAGGTGCCATAAATAATAGTGTCTTTTGCAGATGGACGAAGGGCATAAATACCATAGGTGTAACCAAGCTCGCCGGACTTGGCAATTACGCCGTTTTTGGGCTCCCAGGTCATGGTATAATCTGCATCATTTTGCTGTATCAGAAAATCCACCGCATCGGCACCGGCAATGGGCAGGTGCTGTGGCCTCAGCAATACGCCGTTGCTGTCTAAGTATTCAATAAAGGCGGCTTTCATTCCCTTTTCTTCGCACATTTTTGAAAATGCCCTGTCCGCCTCCATCATTTCCATTTTGGCAAATGCACCGGCTTTGTTGTCCTTATCGCGGTCGTTTTTACAGGCCGAAAAAATCAGGAGCACAGCAATCGAAAATAGAATCTTATTCATACTACAAATTAGTAAAAAGGCGTCAAAGAAAAAAGGCGAAAGTATTTTACAATACCCTCGCCATGTTGCAGGAAATATCACCCGCTTAATAGGCCTTTAAGCCTTAAACTCGTCAGTAGTGAGTGGTCAGTGGTGAGTTGTGAATCGTCAATCGTGAGTTACTCACGTCTCACTACTCACCATTCAAGTCTCAGCATTCACGTTTCACGTTATATATGCATCTTGTCCTTTTTAGCCAGTAACTGGTCTACTGTTTCAATATACATTTCATCAGGCACGCAGCAATCTACCGGGCAAACCGCGGCACATTGTGGTTCTTCATGAAAACCCTGGCACTCGGTACATTTATTAGGCGTTATGTAATAAATATCCATGCTTACAGGTGCATTGCGTTGGTCAGCATCAACGGTTGTTCCATCCATTAAAGTATAGCTACCTTTAACGCTTGTACCATCAGAAACGGCCCATTCAACACCACCTTCGTAAATAGCGTTATTAGGACATTCGGGCTCGCAGGCACCGCAGTTTATACATTCTTCTGTGATCTTTATAGCCATCTATCGTAATTTTGAATTTTTAAACCCCCTTATGGAAGCAAGTGCAATTTAATAATAACAACATGAATTTACAAAAACGAATTGAAATATTACAGCACCTTCAAAAATATTTATTAAACAATGATGAAGAATGGCGGGAGGTTAAATTGAAATCATCTTTTCATAATGGCTGGTTTACTATGGATTTTATTGATTTGGCAGTACAAAATATCTGCTCACAGTTTCTACCAAAAGAAAAACTGGAACAATGGGCAGCGCACTATCACCTAGATGATAACATAGGCGGCAAAAATATCGGCATTGTAATGGCTGGCAATATTCCGCTGGTAGGTTTTCACGATTTTTTATGTGTGTTTATCAGCGGCCACAGGCAAACCATTAAATTATCTTCTAAAGATGATATACTGCTGAAACACCTGGCTGAAAAAATGGCAGCCTGGGAACCGTCATTTGCATCATTCGTAAGTTTTGCAGAAATGCTCAAAGGCTGCGATGCCTATATTGCAACAGGCAGTAACAATTCGGCAAGATATTTTGATCAGTATTTTTCAAAATACCCTAATATCATTCGCCGAAACCGCACAGCCGTGGCCATTTTAGAGGGAAATGAAACAACCGAAGAACTCGAATTTTTATCGGACGATGTGCATCAGTATTTTGGATTGGGTTGCAGAAATATCACTAAATTATTTGTACCGGCAGGCTACGATTTTGTTCCATTATTGAGGGCTTTTGATAAGTACAAATATTTTGCAGATCATCATAAATTTAAAAATAATTACGACTACCAGCTTTCTATAGCACTGCTCAATAATATTTTTTACATGACAAACGGCAGCGCATTATTGCTGGAAAATGATGCCATTTTTTCAGCCATCAGCCAGCTCAATTATAGTTTTTATGAGGATGAAAATAAAGTGCTGGAATCTTTGAAAGGCAATGAAGATATACAATGCATTGGCGGCCATGCCGGAATTCCATTTGGGCAGGCGCAATGCCCTGCATTAATGGATTATGCCGATGGAGTGGATACCATGCAATTTTTGTTAACTTTATAATGTTAAACGCAGAGCCACGGAGAGGCAGAGATTACGCAGAAAAATTAATTCAACGCCATATTTTATTAATCTGCGAAAACTCCTGTTCTCATTTTCTCTGCGATTAAAATCATGTACGAAGCTCTTCCTAATTAATTGTTAAACATGGCAGTTGGTAAATAGCATTTTGTCATTGCTTCGTTATTTTGCAGTAGCAGGCACGGCAGTTGATGTGATCTTCTGTTGTGCAAACAAAAATTTTATATAAATTGTTGAACTAAATAAAACCTACGAAGATGAAATTTAAACAGATTTTCTTTACAGTTGCAATCAGTGCAATTACAGCCCTTGCTGTTATGTGGGGCTATGGAACCTATGTTAAAAACAGCAATACCTATGCAGGCCAGCAGACTGGTGTAATGCCAGCCAATTACAAATATGCCGGTTTGTTTGATGGTAACAGCGCTCCTCCGGGCGGTGCAATAGATTTTACGGTACCGGCAGCAGCGGCAACACCGGCGGTGGTGCATATCAAAACAAAAACAAATGCCAAACAGGTAAGCAACAGCTTACCAAAAAAGCAGCCTAATAATCCATTCAGCGATCTATTTGATGATGACATGCTTAACCAGCTGTTTGGTGGCCGGGGCCGTGGTGTTATACCCGAGCAACGGGCCAGCGGGTCGGGCGTTATCATCAGCGATGATGGTTATATTGTAACCAATAACCACGTGGTAGAAAATGCCGATGAAATTGATGTTACCCTGGCAAACAAAAAAACCTACAAGGCAAAAGTAATTGGCACCGATCCTTCTTACGATCTGGCAGTAATTAAAGTAGAAGCTGCAGGCTTACCATTTTTATTGTACGGTAATTCAGATGACGTAAAGATCGGGCAATGGGTGCTTGCTATTGGCTATCCGTTGAATTTAGAAACCACCGTAACGGCCGGTATTATCAGTGCCAAAGCAAGGTCGCTGGGATTGAATAAAGATAAAAACGGTGATCCCAAGTCTGGTGTTGAATCATTTATACAAACAGATGCTGCGGTAAATATGGGCAACAGCGGTGGTGCTCTTATTAATACCGATGGAAGACTGGTTGGCATCAATTCGGCCATTGCATCTCCTACCGGTTATTACTCGGGCTATTCTTATGCAATTCCTGTTAACATTGTAAAAAAAGTTATTGACGATCTTATAAAATTTGGAACCGTACAAAGAGGTTTTCTGGGAGTGAGTTATGTAAATGCCAGTGACATGTCGGACGAAGATAAAACCAAACAAGGCATGCCAACAAGTGCTGAAGGAATATATGTTTCAGAAGTTGATAAGGCAGGTGGTGCTTACGAAGCCGGCATCCGCAAAGGCGATATCATTAAAAAATTAAACGGTGAAGAAATCAGCAATGGTGGCGAAATGCAGGGTATCATCAGCCGCCAGAAACCCGGTGATAAATTACCCGTAACCTACATCAGAAACGGAAAAGAAGTTACCGCAATAGTAACTTTAAAAAATAAAGCGGGCAATTATGATGTGGTAAAAGCCGACGCAGTGCTGGAAACTTTAGGCGCAGAGTTTACTACGCTTGATACAAAAAAAGCAAAAGAGTTGGGTGTTGCTGGCGGTGTTATTGTAAAGAAAATAAATGACGGTGCTTTAAACGACCAGACCCGCATGAAAGATGGCTTTATTATTTTAAAAGTAAATGATAAAGAAGTAAAGAGTGTGGATGAGTTGAAAGCTGTGGTAGGTGGTAACAAAAGCATTACCATCAGCGGGTTTTACCCTGGCTATGATGGGGTGTATGAATATCCGATTTCGCTTGATGGAAACTAAAAATGATGATTAATAAAAAAGAGGCTGTATCGTAATTATGATACAGCCTCTTTTTTTATTTGTAGCTGCTGTATCCTAAAACCTAAAGCCCCCGTCTGTAATATTTTTCTTCAGCATCCC
>JBBQLS010000102.1:0-12618 GCA_038328115.1 Chitinophagales bacterium | reverse complement strand
GTGCCATAACCAACAACCACAACTTCATCCATTTTACTGGCAACAGCTTTTAATGAAACATCGTAAGTTGAAGCGTTGCCGATTTTAATGGTTTGTGAACCATAGCCAACAAACGAAAAGTTCAGAGACTCGCCTGTTGCCACATCAATACTATATGTACCGTTGGCATCAGTTTGTGTACCCGCTGTTTTACCTTTAATAGAAACAGTTACGCCGGCAAGCGGCTTACTATCTTCATTAGAAGTAACCTTGCCGGTAATTTTTTTTGATTGAGCCTGAACTACTGAAAAAAGAAAGAAAGCTACAATAGTGAAGAGACTCTTTAAAATGTTAAATTTGGATAGCATAGCAATTAGTTTTTATTATGTATGACATAATAAAGATAAAAACAATTATCTTTAACTACCAAATTATTTTTAGCTTTTTCTTAACTGTCTGATTTTTAGCACCGAAAATCAGCATTTATTTAAAATCTATTCGATATTTTTGGATAAGTAGTACATAATATGACACATGCCTTAATAAATGAAAGCCTGAAAACGATTGACACAAGGTCGCTTGTTGATAAAGTGGAAGACGGCCTTGTAAAGCTGTTGCAGGAAAAAAAACTAAAAATTGGCGATAGTATTCCCAAAGAGTTAGAATTGGCCGAAACATTGGGAGTTAGCCGGACAGTTATCAGGGAAGCTTTGTTGAGGTTACGGATGATGGGTTTGATAGATTCCAGAAAAAAGAAAGGATCAGTTATAACAAGCCCGGATCTGTTTGGGATATTGGGAAAAAGTATGAATCCGCATATTCTGGACCAGGAAACCCTGAAAGAAATTTTTGAATTGCGGCTGGTACTGGAAATTGGAATGGCCGATTTTTTAATTAAGCGGATTACAAAGAATGATATTACAGAACTAAAAGAAATTGTAAGCAACGAACCCCCGGCGGCTCAATACCATTTATTTAATATTGACCATGAGATTGCGTTCCATGGCAAACTTTACGAAATAACCGGAAACGAAACACTTAAAAAATTTCAGAAGCTTCTTTTACCGGTGTTTGATTATGTTCATAATAGTGGCTTATTAAGGAAGCAGGCTGAACTTAAAACCTTTGTTTCACATAAAGGGCTGGTTGATATTCTTGAGAACGGGAATCCCGATGATTTCAGGACAGGAATGCGAAGTCATTTGGAAAATCATTTTGTGAGGATATTTGATTTACCGTAGCCTTTCAAAAATTTTGTTTTTCAAAGTAGGGTTTTGAGTCCTAAATTTTTCTCTCAAATTTTTCATGTCTTCAATAGCCTTCTACCTAAAACTTCTCCGTAAAATTAAAAGAGCGGTTTAGAATGACAAAGTAGGTTTCAACTAAACAGGACACTGTTTCAGCACTGATTCCGTACTGTTTCTGTACTGACTACTTTTTTATGGCTGCCATATTCCCGGACATTTAAGGACATTTATACCCGATAACTCTATCCTTCACTCTATCCTGTTTTTTAAGCCGGGAGATTACAAAGTATATGAAAATCAATGGTTTGAACTTGCTGAAAGCAACCTGACTCTTGCCTGCTGAGGTTGCTAAAAAGGCATATCGAGAAAGTATATAGAGTATTAGCTAATGGTGCCAGTACTTGTGCCACTGATTTGCTTTAAATTAATTGAAATTTATTAAAAGCAATGCCTGTAAAGGGTTGCGGCTGGTGCTACTGATGCCAAAAGTAATGGCACCAGTAGTTAAAAAATTATTTTCAAGGTAATTTTCGCTAACTCAGTACATAGATATTTTTGCGAACTACTATTGGGCTTATCTTGTATTGAATTACTTTGATTTGCTCCCTTCTTTAGTTTTCAGCCGATTGAGCCAAAAAAACATATCCATATTCAGCTTAATCCTGTTGTTATATTCCGCCAAAACATAGCTGTTTTACGCACATTTGGCGAAATATAAATGAATGGCAGCAACAATAATAGGTAGAGCAGCAGAAAAAGAATTGCTACTGGAGATAATAAAATCAACTGATCCAGAACTGGTAGCAGTTTATGGCCGGCGCAGGGTGGGCAAAACTTTTTTAATAAGGAACATGCTGGAGAAACAACTGGTATTTGAATATTCGGGAGTACACTCACCAAATACAAAACCCGCAAACTATTGATTTGCGGGCATTTACCTAATTTTAGTCTTGTGATTGCGGAGAGGGTGGGATTCGAACCCACGGTACAGTTTAACCCGTACGACGATTTAGCAAACCGTTCCTTTCGGCCACTCAGGCACCTCTCCTAACCTGCCCTTATTTTGTAAGGGGTGTCAAAAATACAATTCAAACTGTTATTACCCAAAACTAAATGGCAAATAAGAAAAAATAATTCTGAAATGATGAATATGGAGAAAATGTAAAAGAGTGAGACGCCCATAAAGCTCATTAAAAATTCTATGCCAGTGCAATAAAAAAAAGAATGAAATCAATCATTCTCTTTAAATATTTATTCTCCAAAGTTCGCCGCCACGGCGGAGCGGAGGGGTTTTTACATTGCTGCCAAATGTACTTTTTGCTGAAGCTCCAGTACACTTTCTTTAAATAAACTGTCTGTATCCATTAAATCTTTTACAGTCTGGCAGCTGTGAATAACGGTGGTATGATCTCTTCCGCCAAAATGCTCACCAATAGTTTTAAGTGAGTTTTTTGTAAATGCCTTGGCCAGGAACATGGTTATCTGCCGGGCCTGCACAATTTCACGTTTGCGTGTTTTTTGAAGCAGTTTATCATAAGGCACATCAAAGTACTCACATACCATTTTTTGAATAGCATCTATAGTTATCTCCTTACTGGATGATTTTACAAAATTCCTAAGTACTTTCTTTGCCAATTCGAGGTCAATTTCTCTCTTGTTCAGCGAAGATTGTGCCAACAATGAGATTAAGGCTCCTTCAAGTTCACGAACGTTACTGTTAATATTATATGCTATGTACTTTACAACTTCGGGTGGCATCTCCAGGCCATCATTCTTCATCTTCTTTTCAAGTATCTCAATCTTGGTATCGTAATCCGGCACTTGTAAATCGGCACTCAATCCCCAGCGAAATCTGCTGAGCAATCTTTCCTGCACTCCTTCCAGATCTTTGGGTGGCTTATCACTGGTTAATATCAGTTGTTTACCACTTTGATGCAAATGGTTGAAAATAGAGAAAAATGCATCCTGCGATTTTTCTGCACGGTTAAAAAATTGCACATCGTCAATGATCAACACATCTATCAACTGATAAAAATGAATAAAATCGTTAATGGCGCCATTACGGCCGTGATCTATAAATTGATTGATAAATTTTTCGGAGCTTACATACAATACCACTTTATTGGAGTGAAGCCTTTTTACTTCATTACCGATTGCCTGTGCAAGATGCGTTTTTCCCAAACCAACGCCACCATAAATTACCAGCGGATTAAAAGAAGTAGTACCTGGTTTTTCTGCAACCGTTTTACCGGCACGGCGTGCAACCCGGTTACAATCGCCTTCTATGAATGCATCAAATGTATATGCATGATTTAACTGCGGGTCAATCTGCATTTTTTTAAGCCCCGGAATTACAAAGGGGTTTTTAACAGGATTATTTATGACCAGTGGGAAATCCATTTCGTTGTTTGAATAAGATTTGTAACCCTGCCCCGGTACATCAACGGTTTGTGGTTTATTTTTACTGTTCCCGCTGTCAACCATTATCCTGTATTCCAATCTTGCCTCTTTTCCTAATTCTCTTTTTAATGTTTTAGCCAGCAGCGAAACATAATGCTCTTCAAGGTACTCATAAAAAAACTGACTTGGTACCTGAATGGTTAATATTTTTTCTTTTAACGCAACCGGCTTAATAGGTTCGAACCATGTTTTAAAATGCTGCCATTCTACAATGTCTTTGATTATCTCTAAACAATTAATCCATACTTTGTCAAAAGCTTTCTCCATTAGTTCTTTAGCAATTTATATATCGGGTTAAGAATTGTTTCCTTTAGCGCTTGCCGGTTAGGATTTTATTTCAACGCAAATCGAAAAAAAATCTGGCAGGACAGCGAATATCGAATAAAATGTTGAAAAAAAAACTTTTTATTCATTTGTTTTTTTCTAAAGAATCACAGTATGATATTTTGAGCCTGAATTCAAAAAATCTTAAACCGGACCGGCGAAAAATTTATGCCCCCAACCAGCCTGATTTACAGCCATATCTACCTGCCAATGGAATCAATTTTTAACCACCACGCTTTAAAATATAAGATTTATCAGTTTTGTAAAATACCGCAAAGGTCTACCGGCCTTTTGTGCGTAAGTCCTCAATTTTCTTTTTATTGTTATATTGCCAGTCAGGTACACAATCTTAAAATACTCTTTATTAAAATGATTAACGTAAGGCGATAAAAAAAATTAGCCAGTTGTAAAGCAGCAATTATGAATTTCAAGAGTAAAAATTAATTGTTTTGGTTGCATGAGAAATTAACGAATTAAAAAATCACCAGCGATTTTGTTTGCTGGCTTATCAGTCCGTCTTCGCGCAATCAATAAATTCTTTCAAAACAAACCTGAATCATTATCTAAAAGAAAGAATTAACCAAAAAATAATTATGAGAAAAAATATATCTACTTTTGAATTCTTAAACATTTATTTATGAGTTATGAATTAACCGGCAAATTAGTAGCCAAATACGATACAGTACAACGTACAGAAACTTTTAAAACACGTGAGTTTGCTGTTGAAAAAACAGAAGATATCAATGGCCGAACTATAACCAATTACGCCAAATTTCAGTGCGTGCAGGATAAAACAGCCATAATTGACCGTGTGAATGTTGGCGATGAAATAAAAGTATATTTCAACATTAAGGGCAGCAAGTGGGAAAAAGACGGCAAGGTTAATTATATAACCAATTTAGATGCCTGGAGAATTGAGCAGATGCTGCAAACCACTTCGGGCGGTTCAAAAAATGACAGCGAATACCTGGAACCATTGGACACTTTTTCGGCCACACCACCGGATGCGGTTGATGATTTGCCATTTTAAAACACCCTCGCCGCCCCCTAAAGGGGCAACTTGGGGCATAAAATAGCTAATAGCTTTTTGGATAGAACCCAAACACTATGCAACAAAAAATCTCTCTCAAGCTTCTGCCTGCCGAAGCTGCCGATGAATCATCTGTAAAAAGGCTGATTGCAAACAATACAGGCAAAAAAGCAGCCTCAGTTGCCGGCTACCATATTCTAAAACAATCAATTGATGCCAGGGCTAAAACCATTTGGGTCAATTTAACCGTCAATGCATTTATTGATGAGCCATTCCACCAAAGAAAAATACAGGCTTTTAATTTTAAAGATGTGCGCCATGCTGAAAAACGTGTTGTAATTATTGGTGCAGGCCCGGCAGGTTTGTTTGCCGCCTTGCATTTATTGGAACAAGGGATTAAACCAATTCTTTTAGAACGGGGTAAAGATGTTAGATCAAGACGACGTGACCTTGCGATACTGAACAAAGAAGGCATTGTAAACCCCGAAAGTAATTATTGTTTTGGGGAAGGTGGTGCCGGCACTTACAGCGATGGCAAATTATATACCCGAAGCAATAAGCGTGGCGATATTGACCGCATACTCAATCTCTTTGTACATTTTGGAGCCGAAGAAAAAATCCTTTATCAATCTCACCCACACATTGGCACCAACAAACTGCCTCAAATAATTACTGCCATGCGCCAACAAATTGTTGATTGTGGTGGCGAATTTTTATTTGAGAAAAAAGTAGTTGATCTTATTGTTGAGAATGATAAAATAAAATCGGTTAAAACAGCAGATGGGAATATTTTTGAAGCAACTGCTTTTATTTTAGCAACCGGCCACAGTGCCCGTGATATATTTGAATTGCTGCATCAAAAACAAATTTTAATTGAAGCCAAAGGTTTTGCCCTTGGTGTAAGGATTGAACATCCGCAGCAACTAATCGACAGTATTCAGTACCACTGCCCACTGAGAGACGAACAGCTTCCACCTGCATCCTACGCATTGGTTAAACAGGTAAATGAACGGGGTGTATTTTCGTTCTGCATGTGCCCGGGTGGCATCATTGCACCGGCAGCCACATCTGCAGGCGAGCTGGTTGTAAATGGATGGAGCCCCTCAAAAAGAAATAATCCCTTTGCCAACAGCGGCATGGTGGTACAGGTTGAAATACAAGATGCTATCAATGAATTAAAAGCTGCTGGTAAAAAAGATATTGATGCCGGCAATCCGCTGCTGATGCTGCATTTTCAGCAAATGGTAGAACAAAATTGTTTTAACGCCGGTGGCGGAAAATTTGTGGCACCTGCACAGCGCATGGTTGATTTCAGCAATGGAAAATTATCTGCATCATTACCCAATAATTCTTATTTGCCAGGTTTACAATCCAGCCAGTTAAAAAACGTACTTCCAGGTTTTATTTACCAATCGCTTGCAAAGGGTTTTATTGAGTTTGGAAAAAAGATGCCTGGATATTACACAAATGATGCGGTGGCAGTTGCTACAGAAAGCCGCACCTCTTCCCCGGTTCGCATTCCCCGTGATGCAGAAACCTTAACACATCCCCAGTTAAATAATTTTTATCCCTGTGGCGAAGGTGCCGGTTATGCCGGTGGTATTGTGAGTGCGGCCATGGATGGCGAAAGGGTTGCCAGCAGGATAGCAGAAATCAGTAATCCGGATGCATAACAACCCGAACGCCTTTAAATATTTCGGATACTTTTTTAATTATTGCTTCAAAGAATTGCATTATCGTATCATAAGTATTATCATGCGCAACCAATACTATTACCTGAATTTGGTAATTATTAAAGTTCTGTTGAAAAGCCACATTATTATCGATAGTTATGAACGTAGTAAAATTATTTTCCAGCATCAGGCTCAATAAATCTCCGTTCTTTGTGCCCAGCCATTTCATATCTCTTGTTGTAAAGGTTTCAAAGCCCTTTTCAATAAATCTGTATTTTAATTTTACCAGCAGGCTTTTATCCAACAATAGTTTCATCAAAAATTATTTCTGGTAATTCAAATCTTCTGGCACCCCACTCTATTACAGCCTCGGCCTGCTTTCTTTGAACACCAGGAAAGTCTTCAAGAAAAGCATCCAACGAAATACCTTTTTCCAGATGCCAGAACAAACTTTGTACAGGCACCCTGGTACCTTTAAACACAGGCTTTCCAAACTGAACATTTTCATCAACAGTAATATAGTTTACCAGTTTTTGCATATTTTAAAGTTAATTTTTTTTTCTTACATCGAATATTTATTTTGCCGTTTGTAATAAATCATGTTGGTCAACTTTACGCTGGGTTATATTTACCACAACAATCACTACATATGAACATCTTAGAAATTCAAAACCTTAAAAAATATTTTGCCACTCAAAAAGCTGTTGATGATATCAGCATGAACATTGAGCAGGGAAGTATTTTTGGATTATTGGGCCCGAATGGTGCCGGTAAAACAACACTGATAAGAATGATCACCGGAATCTTTTATCCTGACAGCGGCAATATTTTACTCAAGGGCAAAAAATTTGACCCGGAAACCGATGCAAAATATATTGGTTATATGCCCGAAGAAAGAGGCCTGTATAAAAAAATGAAGATTGGCGAACAGGCATTATACCTTGCCCGGTTAAAAGGGCTGAGTAAAAATGATGCAATGGTTAAAATAAAAGACTGGTTTAAGAGGCTTGAAATGGAAAGCTGGTGGAACAAAAAAGTGGAAGACCTGAGTAAGGGCATGGGGCAGAAACTGCAATTTGTAATTACTGTTTTGCACGAACCTGATCTCATCATACTGGATGAACCCTTCAGTGGCCTGGACCCTGTAAATGCCAATTTAATAAAAGATGAAATTTACCGGCTGGCACAAAATGGTACCACCATTATTTTCAGCACACACCGCATGGAGCAGGTAGAAGAAATCTGCAACCACATTGTGCTTGTAAACAAAGGAAAGAAAATTTTAGACGGCACCGTTGATACAGTTAAACAGGATTTTAAGGAAAACCTCTTCGGCATTCAGTTAGAGCGCATTCCTGAAAATATCAACAGCCCTACATTTGAAATTATCAACATAAGAAAACAGGAATTGATTGTAAAAATAAATGATGGCTTTAAAGCAAATGATGTGCTTGGCTATTTTATTAACCAGGGCAGCAATATTGTTTCCTTTAAAGAAATGCTTCCTTCGTTAAACGAGATTTTTATTAAACTGGTAGAAGGAACACCTACCGCCAGGCAGTTTGAAAAAATAACCGACTAATCAATTCAGCAAACTAACTAATTATACCATGAACAAAATATTGCTAATCATCCGCAGAGAATTTCTTACAAGGGTAAGAAAAAGAACCTTTATCATCGGCACCATTCTTTTTCCGTTGCTATACCTGGGGCTGATATTTGGAACCGGTTATATTGCTGATAAAACAAGGGAAAACCTGAACATTGCCATGATTGATAAATCGGGTCTGTTCTCCGAAGATCTGGTCAAATCGGTAAATGGAAAGGATTCACTAAATACCATTAAACTGGTACCGTCAGATATTAAAGGTTTCAACGAAAGCTTTGATTCATTGGGTTATGACGGGTATGTGGTTATACCCCAAAACTTTAATTGGCAAACCGGTGCAGACAGTAACAAGATACTGGTTAATACAAAAAAATCTTTTGGCAACGGCGCTATTGACCCTGTTGAAAAAAAACTTAACCTGCTCTGGACAAAAATAAAGCACGATAGCCTGGGACTTACTTCCCAAAAAGACGTTATCTTGAATAGTAGCCTAAGTTTAAAACTAAACAACGAAAAAAATAAAAATGCTGACGCAGGCATTGCAACCGTTATTGGCTATGTATCGGGCTTTTTAATGTACTTCATTTTATTACTTTATGGCAGTCAGGTAATGATGGGTGTCACCGAAGAAAAAACGAGCCGCATTGCTGAAGTTGTGGTATCCTCAGTAAAACCTTTTCAGTTAATGATTGGCAAAATAATTGGAATCGGTATGGTGGCTTTAACCCAGTTCCTGATATGGATTGCCTGCATTTTTATCATTTACAATGTCGGAAAATCTTCGGGCAATATGGGTGGTGGGGCAACAGGTATGGTTGGGCAGATACAAAATGTGTTTACAAGTGTTAATGTACCAATAGTGGTTGGCTGCTTTATTTTCTATTTGCTTGCAGGTTTCTTTTTCTATTCTTCTTTATATGCAGCCATCGGCAGTGCCATTAACGAAGATATGAGAGAGGCGCAATCGCTCAGTTTTCCGATAACCATGCTCATCATTTTTTCAATTGCTTTAATGACGCCCGCAATAGCCAACCCCAGCAGCCCGGTTGCTGTTTGGGCCAGTATTATTCCCTTCAGTTCGCCCATTGTAATGATGGCACGCATTCCGTTTGGAGTACCCAATACAGTGCCCTGGTGGCAACTGGGTTTATCTATGGCATTACTTATTGCAGGGTTTATGTTTACCACCTGGTTTGCAGCCAGAATTTACCGCACTGGCATATTGATGTATGGCAAAAAACCAAGCTGGAAAGAAATGATCAAATGGGCTTTCAGAAAATAAGAGAAGCAGAAAAAAATACAGAAAGTTGCTACGCAACTTATATTTGCTACAGAAACACAGAGGCACAGAAAATACAATTTAATTCTGTACCTCTGTGTTTTAGAAAACCTTAACTTAAAAATTATTTTATAGGTTCTTCCTGTGCCACTAATGCAGGTAATGGCTCTTTAGGTCTTGATGCTTTTTCAATTGCTTTGTTCAACTCATCAGCCATATATTTATTAATAACCTTCCAGCTAACTACTAAAATGCCAATTATTAAACCCAGTAAGGCTCCAATAATCATGTAGGTAAATGTTGATTTTTGAACGGTATCAAATGGAGGCTCGGGCTTATCAAGTGGTTCTATAATGGGTGTTTCTTTCTGCAGGCGGTAAGCTGCAGACTCACGGTTATTTACGGCATAATAATACTGCGATTGCACCGTAGCCTTATCCTGCGCCAGGTTAATTTTTGGGAGGTTGTATCTTTTCAGACCTGTATTGGTAAAAAAAGTACTTTCATCCAGGGCAATAGCACGCTTGTCCAGCCTGTTCAAAACCTGTAGCAAAGAGTCGGCCTTTTTAACTGCGAATTCAAAATCTATCTGGGCCTTTTTCTTTTTCAGGTCAATATAAAAATCCGAAAGTTTTTCAATATAAATGTAACTCACTTCTCTAACCAGATCAGGATTACTGCTGGTTACATAAAGCTCCAGGATACCGGTTTTATTGATCTTTGCATTAAATAACCATTTTAACAGGTTACTGGCAATATTTATTTTTGACAGGCTGTCCTTTGGCGGCTCTATGCGATCGTTTTGCATAAAGCCCGTATGCTTGTTGTTCTCTTCAATTAAAAGTTCGGATACCGTTTTATTATTTAGTGATGGCACCCTTGCTATGGCTACAGCCTCCCTTGTACGGCGGCTGGCAGCAAGTTCAACAATATTAATTGACGCATCGCCGGTAAACGATTTCGTTCCTTCACCAAGTCCCAACAGGCTGCTGATGGTTGAACCGGGGCTTGTTTCTGAAGTACCATTTAATGGGAACACGGTAGATTTTGCGGTGTACATTAACACACTCTGTTTTGCCATATAATAGAAGAACCCGCTGAATACCGCAGCGATAATAAAGATAAGCCAGCTGTATTTTTTAAGCCGGTTTATCAGTTGTTTTAAAAGTTCAATACTATTCATAGCGTAACCGGTGTTTTTATAAAAATTACTTTATTAATTTAAGAATATATCCAGCAATTATAACAGGTACACTTGAAACCACCACTTGCAAAATCGTGTCAGTAATTTCAGCGCCATCGGGCCTTACAGGCACAGTTAAGGTAGCCCCTTCTTTAACCTTTGGATAGAAGTGCATGAAGAAAATATTTTTTGTTCTGCGGCTTTTCCCGTTTGCATAAGTAACATAAATTCTTTTTCGCCATGGCCTTATGCCAAAGCCCCCGGCCTTATCAATGTAATATCCAACGTTGCTGTGTTCCTTATCAAAGGTTAATTTTAACGGCGATTGCACAATGCCTTTTACATTTATAAAAGGATTTATTTCAGGTATAAAGATCACATCCCCCTCCTGCAGAATAATATCATACTTACTGTTCCTGTATTTCAGCGCCCGGTACAGATCAATACTAACAGGCTCATTTGCAACTTCGCTTAAAGTTGTTTTAAGTGAATCCAACACAATGCTTCCAATTGAATCTGTTAATGTTGCAACTTTATTAGCTACGTTCTCCCTGAAAAACTGAGTTCTTCTGCGGTATAAAATTCCACCGCTTAAATCTGCATTTTCTTTTACACCTCCGGCTCTATCTATATAAGATGAGAGCCTTTCGAATTTACTAAGCCTGGGGTATGGTCCTGAGTACTGAACCAATCCGTTTATCTGCACCAGTTGCTGCAATTCAAATGTTGGGTTTTTACGCACATAAACCTGGTCATAAGGTTTTAATTCTATTTTGGCAGATACACTGTCCAGATCAAGATTTGGCGAAACCTTTATGGTTTTTAAAACCGTACGGGTAGGCTGTTGCATCCCTTTGGCCGAATCAATATCAACAATACTGGATATTTCTATTCTTCCGTACTCGGCAGATTGTTTTAACCCGCCAGACAGGTACAAAAGATCCTGCAGCGTCATACCGCCGTACTTATTTACTTTACCCTCCTTTCTTACTTCTCCAAATATTTCTACATACTGCCTGTCGGCAAACTGGTTGGTATTAAAAAGCAGTACCTGGTCGTTTGCAAACAGTTCCACGTTATAAATACTGGTGGTATCGTTGGTTGTTATGTCGGTCAGGTTAACTTCCACCTTACTGGCTTTTATATTAGTACTATCGCCACCCCCACGAAAAATATAGGCACGGGGCAGGTAAGTATTCCTGGTTATTCCACCCGCCCTGTTTATCAGGTCAAAAAGCTTATCCCCTTTCCTGGCTTCATATTGGCCAGGATATGAAATTTCACCCTTCATCTCAATCTTATTGAACAACCCCGGGTTTACTGCAATTACTTTTACTATATCGCCATCAACCAATGCAAAATCTTCGTTTTTTAAACGGGTATCATTGGTAGGGTTTATAATGGCTGTGGCATTTACATCTTCTATTATCTGCTTTTCCAATTGAGTACGGTAAATTTTTACACCGCTCGAAAATGCATCCCTTTCAAGCCCTCCGGTATATTTTAAAAGAGCCTTCATACCTTCGCCGCTTTTTAGCTGGTAATACATGGGGCGCTTAAATTTGCCCTCTGCCTTTACTTTTTTCTCAACTGTTTGCAAAATCACAAAATCATTATTCTCCATGTAAATATGTTTACCAAAGTCGCCGGTAGTGAGGTATTTATAAACATCCAGCTCATCAATAACCCTTCCTCCCCTTTTAATCTGAATTTCACGGAGGTTGGCGAGGTTTGTTGGGCCACCTGCAAGTGCTATCACGTTAAATGCGTTGGTAAAAGCCGACACTACAACCGGCCCCTGGTTTTTAACTTCCCCAGCAACATTTACAGAAAT
>JBBQLS010000101.1:0-12797 GCA_038328115.1 Chitinophagales bacterium | reverse complement strand
TTTTGCCTTGTATGATTTACAGTTTACCAGTACAACAGCCGGTGCGTTCAGTCAAATACAGGGAAGCCCCACAAGCATACATGATGTAAGTTTTGCCGGTGACGGAAACCTGTATGTAGCCACTACATTAAATAATGTATCGATCGCAGGCAATGGTATCAGTACCATATCGGGCAACAGTACTTTTAATAACCTCACCCTGGGCACGAGTGCCACAACAAATTTGGGTGGGACCCAAACTATCAACGGAACTTTTACCTACAACGGAACCTGTAGTAAACCTGCCTCGCTATCGGGTGGCACAATCAGTAAGTCCAGTGGTACCGTTACCGTCAATTATGTACAGCTGCAAAACTCTACTGCCACTGGGGGTGCAGCTTTTACGGCTAATAACGTGACTGATTTAGGAGGGAATAATGGTTGGACTCTTAATACTCCTGTAATACGAAATCTTTACTGGGTAGCAAATGGCGGTAACTGGACAGATCCCAATAATTGGTCACTAACCAGCGGTGGTGCAGGCAGCGGATGTATCCCTACACGTTATGATAATGTATTTTTTGATGTCAATTCTTTCAGCGGTGGCGGGCAGTCAGTTATCATTATTCAGCAGGCCTATTGTAAGAATATGTCCTGGACAGGTGTAACCAATACACCCAACCTTGCAGGCAGTTCGCAACTGGATGTATATGGTTCATTCACTTTAGCAACTAACATGAACCTGACCTATGACGGTTCGCTATATTTTAAATCATCAGCTACAGGTAATACCATTACCACAGCAGGCAAGACCATCCTCTCCCAAGTTAATTTTGACGGCACCGCGGGAGAATGGATAATGCAGGATGCTTTCACTGCATCCAACAATGACATTATTGTTAACAGAGGCAATCTTAATACCAATGGGCAGTATGTAAAATGCCGTCGGTTGTTATCCAACAGCGGCTTTACCCGCAGTTTAACATTTGGGTCATCGACGGTTGAAATGAATTATACAACCACCTGGGCTTGTGATTTGTCAGGTGGTAACCTGAGTGTAAATGCAGGCACGTCTGTATTGAAATTTACGGGTACGCAAGGTTATTGTCAGTTGGGAGCCGTTTCGTTGTATGATCTGCAGTTTACAAATACTACTGCCAGTGCATTTGGGTATATAGCCGGAAACCCAACGGCCATCCATGATGTAAGCTTTGCTGCGGATGGAACGCTGGCTGCCAGTCCAACAGTGATTAATAATGTTTTTATTGCCGGAAACGGAAATATTAGTGGTTCAAATACATTTAATAACCTCATACTCGGCACCAGTAAAACAACAACTATTAGCGGCACGCAAACAATAAATGGATTTTTTAATTGCCGTGGGGTTCAATCAAATTTAGCTACCATAACAGGAGGTACCATTTCCAAATTGACACCTGGCGCTGTTTGTATAAATTACGTGAAATTATCGAATTCAAATGCCACTGGTAATGCTGCTTTTTATGCAGGGAATAGTCAAAATCTTGGCAATAATTCCGGTTGGTTGTTCCAGTCATGTTCCTTCTTATTTCCTGCATGTATCTCTTCTCCTGTTTTTCCAACTAATCAAAGCACTATTTGTACAGGACCTAATAAATTGAAATGGAAGAAAGCAACTGATGCAACAGGGTATCTTGTTTATCTGGATGCAGGCAACGGGCCGTCAACCACCCTTGTGGCTACAAAAAATGCTAACACAGATACCATTTATGATGCAGGCATCCTTGCTGCAGGTAAATATTCATGGCGGGTTGAGCCATTTAATGGCGATGGCCCCGCACCGGGATGTAATAATTGGGAATTTACCCGTGCTGCAGTTCCAGGTGATACCCTTCAAGTAACTGGTTGTAACAGCGTAATCTATCAAGGTATTACTTATACTAACTCAACAGTGCGGCGGGATACTTTAAGAAATATTTCGGGCTGTGACAGTATTCACAGGATAGTGAATATAGATGTCACACAAGTGATACCTGTTACCCAAAATATTATTCTCAACGGTTGCAATGCCGTGGTGCTTTACCAGGGAATTACTTATACGACTTCAACCATTATAAAGGATACCTTAAGAAGCTATCAGGGTTGCGATAGTATTTATAAAATAGCCACTATTACAATCGCTTATACTAAACCGCTGTCACCTGCTAATGGAACTACTTTATGTACAGGGCCTAATATTTTGACGTGGAGTAAAACACCCAATGCTACTGGCTATAAAGTTTACCTTGATGTAGGCACCTCGCCTGCGACAACATTGGTTGCAACAAAAAATATTAATACTGACACTACCTATAATGCCGGGTCTTTACCATCCCTTACCTATACCTGGCGCATAGAACCAATAACTGCTGCCGGGGCAGTAGGCAATTGCTTTAATTGGATATTTTCAAGGGCTACAGTATTAAGGGACACAATAAATTTGACAGGCTGTAATAGCGTAATTTATAGAGGAACTAATTATACATCTTCAATAATACGAAGGGATACTTTAAGAAATATATCAGGCTGCGACAGCCTACTAAAGGTTGTTAATATTAGTGTTAACCAGGTAATACCTGCAATTCAAAACACCATTTTAAGCGGATGTAATTCGGGAGTTGTTTACCAGGGAGTTACTTATACAACTTCAACAATTATAAAGGATACTTTAGGAAGCTACCAGGGATGCGATAGTGTATATAAAATAACCACTATCAATATCGCCTATATTAAACCATTGTCACCAGGTAATGGAGCTATTGTATGTACAGGTCCTAATATTTTGAGGTGGAGTAAACCATCTAATGCTATCGGTTATAAGGTTTATCTTAATGAAGGTGCATTAACTGCAACAACCTTAGTTGCAACAATTAATAACAATACTGATACTACCTACAACGCTGGTTCCTTACCAGCATCTACTTATTCCTGGCGTGTTGAACCTATAACTGTGGCAGGCACAATAAACGGTTGCTTCAATTGGACATTTACCCGGACTGCGGTCTTACGGGATACAGTGAACGTGAAAGGCTGTAATAATGTAATTTACCAAGGGACTGCCTACACTTCTTCAACTACCATAATAGATTCCGTAAAAAATAAAGTTGGTTGCGACAGCATATTAAGGCAGGTAAACATCACTATTTTACAAGGAATGCCAGTTATACAAAATATAAATTTAACTGGATGTAATTCCGGTATAATTTATAACAGTAACACTTACAATGCATCGACAATTGTAAGAGATACATTAAGGAGCAATCAAGGTTGCGATAGTATCTATAAAATTGTAACTATAACAATTACTTATCTAAATCCTGCGTTATCAGCACCGGGAAGTCTATTACCCGTCAATAATGCTATGGATATTGATATCCCGGTTAATTTTTCCTGGGCGTTTGTACCTGATGCAATTGATTATGATCTGTTCGTCTGGCCGGCATCGGGAGCTGTTCCCGAAACTCCTGTTGCATCTAATATTACCTTAATAAATTATACCTATTCTGGTTCGTTGCTTTATGGGGCTTCTTACAAATGGAAGGTTAAGGCTAAAAGATTTACTTGTTCAGCAGAGAGTGTAATTCAGCAGTTTACAACACGTAAACTGCCAGATTTGATCGTGTCGCAAATCACTGTTCCCGCAAATGCAACATCTGAAACAGAAATTTCATTTTCCTGGAAAGTAGTTAACCAGGGCTTGGGTTCAACAGGCTCCACTTCCTGGATTGACAGAGTTTACCTTTCAGACAACCCGGTATTGAACATAGGCAATGATTATCCAGTTGGAACCTATAAAAATTTGAGTGCTCTGGACCCCGGACAAGTATACCAATCACCTCTTCAAACTTATCGAGTTCCACAAGGTTTGCAGGGCCAATATTATATTATTGTGGTAACCGATTTAAACAATAATATACCGGAAATAGATGAACGTAATAATGAGCGAACAAGCCCCGCGATAACTATCAAACTTGCCCCGCCCCCGGATTTGCAGGTAACTGCAATTTCGGCATCACCCACTACTGCCTTTTCTGAAGACTCCTTAACAGTAACCTGGTCGGTAACCAACCATGGGACCGGCCCAACAACTGCGGATACATGGTATGATCAGATTTATCTATCAACAAACCCGATATTTAATATTATAGGTTCTACCAGTCTGGGTAGATGGGTGCACAATAGTGTTTTAACGGTTAATGCGGCGTATAGTCAAAACAAGAGGGTTAAACTTCCGGCCAATATTCAGGGCACTTATTATATCCATGTATTTACAGATATAAACAACCAGGTTTTTGAGTATAACAAAGAGGATAATAATGCTACAACCAGTTTGCCTGTCAATATTATTTTATTTCCTGCGCCAAATTTGATTGTGAGTAGCCTCGTCATTCCTTATGATACGGTTGGAAGCAATCAGATTATTAATGTACAATGGACAGATGAAAATTCAGGCGCCCAGGCTGCCATACAGCCCTGGACGGATGAAGTATATATCAGTACCGACACAGTTTTCAATCCGGCGCAGGATATCAGTTTAACCCGGAGAGTGCAAGCCAATCCGCTGTTACCCCTTTCCAGTATAAGTTTACAAGCTCCCGTAGTAATTCCAGCAAATCTGCCTGAAGGCTTTTATTATTTATTTGTTCAGACAGATGTAAACAATAATGTGAATGAATATCCAAATGAAAATGACAATGTTTCAACTTATGCGGGGCCAATACGTATACAACTTCCTGATTTGGTAGTAAACACAATGCAGGCACCTGCCAGTGCAGTGTCTGAACAAACCATTACAATAAATTACAAGGTTAAAAATATAGGCAAAGCAAGCCTGCTATCCGGAACCTGGATTGATAGCGTGTATTTATCACAGGACACATTGTTGAACGCCGGAGATGTGGCATTACACTTTGTTTCTAATAATCTTATTTTACAAAATGGAGCAGAATATTCTCAGCAATTAAATGTTACACTGCCACAGGCTCTTTCAGGCAATTATTATTTACTGCTTAAAACAGACGCTGCAAACAATATAAATGAATCAAATAATAATAATAATCTTAAATATGTGCCTATCATTATCAGCCTTGCACCTTGGCCTGATCTGATTGTTGAAAATGTTATAATACCGGTATCAGATACCATTGGCACCTCTATGAATGTGAGTTACACTGTTATAAACAAGGGCGCTGGTGATATTACAAATGCTTTCTGGGTTGATAACATATACCTGTCACCCACCAATTCACTTAACGATCCCAATAATATACTGATTGCTTCAACGAAGCAAAACCGAAGCCTTGCCAGTAATGCAACGTATACTACCCAGGCCGCTGTAACAATCAAGGTAGATATTTTACCAGGGGTGTATTTTGTTGTAATAGCAACCGATTCAGCGAATACTATTTTTGAAAATACCGGCGAAAATAACAACAAGGGTATCAGCAGCAGTGTATCACTTTACCCGACCCCTAATATTGACCTGGCAGTTACTTCCGGAACCTGCTACCCCGCTGTTGTTGGTTCAGGTCAAACTGTTCAGCTTGGATATACCGTAAAAAATCAAACTACAATTTCAACATTGCCGGTTGAATGGACTGATGCTGTATTTCTTTCTGTAGATTCAATACTGGATCCAGGCGACAGCCTATTAAGAAGTTGGGTGATAAACACAACTATTCTACCCGAAGATTCTATCCATTACACCAGAACTGTTTCAATTCCCAATTACGCTAATGGTACGTATTACCTGCTGATATATGCAGACAGATACAACAAGCAAAATGATACCAAAAGAGCTAACAATCTTGGCCTTTTGCGTTCGGGTACAATTAATGGCTCTATTCAGGTAAACCAACCTTCACCGGCAGACCTGCAGCCAGTAAGCATAACCGCCCCTTCAAAGGGTTTTGCCGGACAACCTATCTGGGTTAAATATACCATTCGAAATAATGGCCCTGGGCCAACTTTCGCCGGAAGCTGGCGAGACGATATTTTCCTTGCCACATCGCCAACAGCTACTACTGGATTTTCGCTAGTCAGTAAAAATTTTATCGGCACACTGCAACCTAATACGTCCTATACGGATTCGGTGCAGGTATTCCTTGAAAATCAATTGAACGGAAACTATATTGTTATAGTACGGACAGATGCCAACGACCACCAATACGAGCACAATGCTGAGTACAACAACAGCGCATCGCTTTCTGTTTTAGTTCAACCGCAGGATCCATGTGATTTAATCATAAATGCTATTACTGTTCCCATTGCAAAACAATTTTTGGGTCAGAATATGATCTTTCAGTGGCAATTATATAATGGCGGACAAAATCCAGCTAATGGTTATATGCGGGAGGCGGTATATCTTTCAAAAGATACAGTATTCAATGCCGCAGATGATTTATTGATGGGGACTATAGATGGTAATATAAATATCGCACAGCAAACAGCCATCAACCGCCAAATGGTTGCCCAGCTTAATAGTGTAAATCCAGGTCAATACTATATTATAGTTCGTACGGATATATTGAACAATATAACAGAAACTCTCGAAACAAATAATACAACAGTATCGCAGCAGCTCTTGACAATAGATGTAAAACCCTTGTATTTATCAATACCTGCAATCGACAGTCTGTACAATGCACAGGCCTTATATTATAGCATTAATATTCCTGACAGCCTTGCAGGCGAAACAATGCGTATTAAATTGATAGCCGATACGGCCAAACGGGCTGTTAATCGTATCTATCTGCGACATGGACAAATACCTGCTCCCAATTCATTTGATTTTGTAGGTGATGTCTCCTTTCAAACCAACCAGGAAATTATTATACCGTCAGTTTCTGCAGGTACTTATTACCTTCTGATATTGGGTAACGATACCTCGGCACTTGGCAGGCAACGGATACAACTATTGGCCAATATTATTCCTTTCGATATAACCAAAGTTAATGCTGCCAAAGGAGGGAATACAGGCGGTGTAACAATTAAAATAACCGGGGCCAAATTTAAAACCTCTACAAGGTTCAAACTTACCAGTCCTTTATACGGAACAATAATTTCAAGTAATAGCTATTATGTTGATGCGTCAAATGTATTTGTAACGTTTAATCTTTTGGGTACCGCATTGGGCTTATACAATGTGGTGGCCGTACAAACCAATAATGATTCTGCAAGGCTGGTAAAAGGTTTTGAAATAATAAAGGGCCCTGGTTCTACCACCGGCACTGGCGCTGGTAGCGGAACCGGTTTTGTATGCCAGCTAACCAATATCGGTTTCGATGAATTGGTAGATGCGGCCATTTTGCATCCTGCAAGTATTCGCATTGCAACTATTCAATCTATTACTATTGCTTATGAAAATAACAGTTCAATTGATATACCTATGCCAACCCGGTTTTTAATAAGTCTTACCGGTGTTCCTATTGGTTTTACAGTAGCAGAATTGAGTGAAGGTAAAACCTCGCTTCCCATTCCATTTACCGAAACCGGGGGGCCTCCAGGAATACTTCGTGCAGGAGCCAAAGGATTTATAAAAGTGTATACAAAAGCAACATTAAGAGTCAGCCAGATTGCATTTTTACTGGCAGAATAATATTACAATATGAAAAAAATGAAGTTTATACCCGCTTACTTTTTACTGACGCTATTGCAGTTTTTATACAATACTTCAATAGCTCAGAATATAGTAAAACCGACTGTAAAAGCTCCCAACGCTTTTGAAGTGAACTCCTTTACAGGAAATCTATATCACCAGCGGACTGATATGAAAATGCCTTCGCAGGGCCTACCACTGGAAATTGTTTTCTCGTACAATAATACCCGCAGAGCTAATGATTGGGGCATGGGCCCGGGTTGGACTTTTACTTATAATATGGCTTACACACCGGACAGCAGCGGCAGTATTTATATTGAACGAGCCGATGGTAGGCGCGATTATTTTAGAAAAGTTGGCAATAATTACAAAGCGCCGCCGGGGGTATTCGACGTGCTTACTGAGTACCAAAGCGGAAAATATAAATTGCTGAGTAAAGATAGGATGAGTTATTTTTTCGATAATCCAACGCATAAAAAACTCACCGGGCTAACCGATCTCAATAACAATTCAATTACCATAGCCTATACCGGTTTACTGCCGGTATCAATTACTGATGCCGCCAATCGCGCTTTTACACTTAATTGGCAAGACGGGCATTTAATAAATATACAAAATACCTGTTCCAGCCCAATACGTACCATTCATTTTGCCTATGATACGGCCAGCAATCCTGTGAGTGTAATAAACCCTGCAGGTGATTCAGTAAGGTATTATTACGACAACAATAGCCGTATCATTGGTTATACAGATGAAAACGGGTATAACATGTCATTCACTTATAATTTTAATGGCGCCGTTAGTAAAATAGTATCCTGTGTTACTACCCAATTGTTCACTTATTCTTCTGCGATTCGTAAAACCTTTGTAACCGAATTGGTAAAGGGAGAACGGCAAATTACCACCTATAGCTATGATACCACGGGCAGGGTCATTCATAAAGAAGGAAATTGTTGTGGCTACAATATAGCTTACCAATACGATTTAGATAATAATGTAACCAACCAAACAGATGGCAACAACCAGGCAACCCAATACCTCTATGATGCAAGAGGCAATATCATTAAAGAAACGGACGCAATAGGAAAGACAGCCAGCTACACCTGGCATCCAACATTTAATGTAGTTACATCCGCTATTAACAAAAGAGGCTTTACTACTACCTATGAATATGATACGAGGGGAAATCTCACAAAAATTAACAGGCCGCTGGGGGTGAAAGAAGTTTTCACCTATGATGCAAAAGGTAACACACTTAGCCATACGGATGGAAACAATAATACCACTACGTATGCCTACAACAATTTTGGACAATTAACTAAAACTACTGATGCATTGAATGGCGTCACACAAAATATATATAATGGTTGCGGTAACCTGGCACAGTTGATTGATGCCCGTAATAATGCCACTTTTTTTGAATACGATGCGCTTAATCGTGTTATCAAAACTACTAATGCGTTAGTCCAATCTACTTTTTATACCTACGATGGCTATAATAACCTGCTCACGGTTAAAGATGCGTTGGGACGAATTACCACCTACCATTATGATGGCCTCGGCAGAAGGATAGCCACTACTTCTCCATTGGGAATAACAACAAACCTGGATTATGATGAAAAAGGAAACCGTATAAAACAAACTGATGGAAAAGGAAACAGCACTTCGTTTTCTTATAACAGCCGTAACCAGCCTTTAACAGAAACTGATGCCGCCGGTAATACCAAAAGCTTTGAGTATGATGCCGCTGGCAACCTGGTTTCAGAAACGGATAAAAAAGGAAATAGGACCCGTTATGAATATGATATTTTGAACCGGCGCATAAAAATAGTTAATGCTGAGGGAGGTACCAGCGAAATTGGCTATGACGCCGAAGGCAACCGCAGTAGTGTGAAGGATTTCAAGGGCAACACCAGTTCTTTTGATTACGATGAACTAAACCGACAGATTAAAAATATTGATCCTTTTAATAAAACGATCGTTAATACATATGATAATAACGGGAACTTGGTAAGCCGGAAGGACAAGAACAACAGTACCTGGATTGTAAAATATGATGCGCTTAACAGGGAAATAAAAAACAGTAACCCATTGGGTTATTTTACAGAAACACTGTATGATGCCAATGGAAACAGGCTAAGTGTAAAAGATCCCCTCGGTAATATCACTAGATACACATATGATGTTTTAAACCGGCAACAAACTGAAACCAATCCATTAAACGAATTAACTAGCTATACTTACGATTCAGTGGGTAATCCAAAAACCACAGCTTATCCCAACGGAAATATTGTTACCAATACTTATGATGACGGCAACCGCCTGGTGAAAACACAGGATGTAATTGGTATCGTTGCCAGATATGCCTATGATGCCAATGATAACCGTGTTACAGAACAAGATGCCAACAATAATACAATCACTTATGGTTATGATGCACTCAACATGGTTATAAAAATTACTGATGCCATGGGATTTGGTGCGCTGAAAGTTTATGATGCCAACAATAACACTTTAACAGAAACCGACAGAAACAGTAATTCCAAAAATTATGAATACGATAAGCTTAACCGGCTTAAAACAGAAATAGATGCAATGGGTAACAAAACCCGTTTTGAATATGATGCCAATAGCAATCGTAATCTTATAATAGACGCGAACGGCAATATCACCTCTTACAGCATGGATGCACTCAACCGCTTAACAAGGGAGACATATGCTGACGGCACTTTTAAGGCCTACACCTACGATGATAACGGCAATTTTAAAACAAGAAGGGATAATAATAGCGAAATAACCAATTATACCTACGATGCGGCCAACCGAATGACAAAACGTAGTTATCCAGGTGGTTTGAATGAAACCTTTACTTATGACTCGACTGGCAGAAGACTTACAGCAATTAACAATAATGCAACGGTTAAATTTACCTATGATGCTGTAGGGCGCATGCTTAGTGAAACGCTTAACGGTAAAACGACAGGATATACATACAGCACCGCAGAGCGTAAACGTATCCTCAGTTACCCAGGTGGTAGGTTTATTACAGAACTTAGTGATCAAAGGGCCCGGCTTAATTCTATAACCGAAAGTGGAAATATCGTTGTTGGATTTGTATATGATCCCGCAGACAGATTGCTCACAAAAAATATGGGCAATGGCGTGACCCAGCATTATTCATATGATGCCAATAACAGAGTTACCAACCTGGATTGTCAGCCGGGCAACGTTATTAATTTCCAATATAGTTATGATAAAGAAGGCAACAGGTTAATGGCCCTCAAAAATCATCGGCCTGCCTACTCTGAAAAGTACCAATATGACAAATTATACCGCTTAACTGGTTTCTATAATGGAAAATTAACCGATTCTGTTTTAAGTGATACCACTTCTAAAAATATATATGCCAATGATCCTCTGCATAACCGAATTCTCTCAAACGAAGACAGTATTGCGCGGAGCTACAATTCTAATAATACCAATGCATATGCTTCTGTAACCACTAATGGTATCGCCAGCAATTTTACTTATGATGCCAATGGCAATACGACAAACGATGGTATGAATGCATACCATTATGATATTGAAAACCGACTGATATCAATCGCGGGTTATCAGCAATATTTATACGATGCTATAGGAAGGAAAATCAGTACTACTACTACTGGCTCAATTACCCACAAATATTATTATGCAAATAGTCGAGTCATTGAAGAACGCAATACTGTAGATGCTGTACAAAAGTCTTTCGTATTTGGAAATTGGATTGATGATCTAATCAGCTTTTCAACCGCCGCCAACACCTATTATTTTTCCAATAATAAGCAGGGCAGCATTTATGCTGTACTGAAAGAAAATGCACAAGTTGAGAGATATGACTATACAGGGTACGGAGCCCTGAAATACTACAATAATATTTACCAGGAACTTCCTAATAGCAGTATTGATAATAACCTCGGATTTCATGGAAGAATGTCTTTGAACGACAACCTGATTGACTTTCGCACGAGGGTTTATCAAAATTCTTTTGGCAGGTTCTCACAGCGAGATCAACTGGGCTCTGTTGATGGTTATAATCTATTAACTGCGTATTTTATTCCAAATAGTTCTGATCCTTTTGGAACAGCGATTGGTCTGGATGGCGCAGGAATACAGGGTTCCATTCATAATTTTAACGTAGATAGGTCCTGGCCCGATTTAGTTGGTGATATCGATCACGTAAAAGAGTTTGCTAAAACCATTCAAGAAAGTAGCGAGGTGCAACCTTGGCTAAAAGGCTTAAGTGCATCCGTGAAAGGAAATATAAGTCGGACTAGATTAGGTTTGGACCCAGACATCCATATCAGATTTAATGAAATTGCTGAGATTGCAGACTATACTCAAAAATTAGATAATTTTTATTACGAGCAACAATCCTTAATTAATGATTTTATGGACTATAGAATTAATATTCGACAATATTTAGAAAGAACATTGCTTGCTACAGGTAAAGTTTTACCGTATTCTTCAAAAATTATTGAATTTAAGGACCAAACAGATCATCTTGTTGATGATTATATGTCTTATAAAATAGATAACCGTGAATTATGGACTGGCATGTTTATAAATGCAACTAATGTTGTGATACCAGGTTACAAAGATTTAGCCGATTATTTAAAAAAGAGAGCATATGATAATGCTTTTAAAGAAGCAATTGGAGAGGTTAATAAGAAAATGAATTGTGGTGAAGATGTGAGGCCGTAGTAAAATTAGGAAAAATAAAAGTCTAATTGAAATTCAATCGGGTGTAAGAATTTAAGGTTCTTATTTGATCAAATTAATATGAGGCAATATTAAATATCGAACATGCGAATAACCATTTTAATTTTCGGACTTTTCATTTTTTATTCCACAAATGCTCAACTAATTTGTGGCCATGGAGATGACAATCCACCTTGCCCTAAGAATTTAGGCTGCCTGCGTCCCAACTGCGATTGCCCCGCAACCGGTATAAAAGACAGCATACCGGTAATTTTTCCACGAGATCCAAACCTTATCATCGGCCCCGCGGGGTATGATACCCTTTTGAAGTGGATGTCTGTAAATGCTACATTTCCTTACCGTGTCTTGTTTGAAAACGACCCAGATTCGGCTACTGCCCCAGTGCGTAAAGCAATTATTTATGTGCCAATTCCTCAAAATGTAAATCCATATTCATTAAGAT
>JBBQLS010000100.1:0-12859 GCA_038328115.1 Chitinophagales bacterium | reverse complement strand
TTGCCGGATCAGACACAGTTTTTGGGAGAATAAAAACTTAATTGGCTAATTAGCTGATGTGCTAATATGCTAATGCCTTATCAGCTTATTGCTTTTAAATTATTGAGATACCTAAACTTTAAAAAATTAGCTAACCAGCACATTATCAAATTTACTCTTTATGACTTTTGAACCACCCATAAACTGGAACGATTACGAAGATATTGCCATGAAATTGTATGAACGCTTCGGCGATGATTTTACAGAAAGTAAAATTTACCGTATCCGGTTTACCGACCTGCTGAAATGGGTGTTGGAAATTCCACGTTTTGAAGGAAGGGCCGAAGACAGTAACGAAGGGCACCTGGAAATGATACAGAGCAGTTGGGTGTATGAGTGGAGAGACAGCCAAAAGTAATTTGAGATTTTAGATTGACGATTGCAGATTTTGGGTCGTTCATATTTGGCAAGTCAAATCTAAAATCTGCAATCTAAAATCTACAATTAAAAAGAATGCTTCTCGAAAAATTTAAAGCAATAAAAACCTTTGTGTTTGATGTTGACGGTGTGCTCACCGAGGGCTCACTGCTTATTTTGAATGATGGACAGATGGCGAGGTTGATGAATATTAAAGATGGTTATGCTTTGCAACTGGCGGTAAAAAAAGGGTATCGGGTGGTGATCATTTCTGGCGGCACTTCCACCGCAGTTAGGGAAAGATTAGAAAAGCTTGGTGTTAGCGATTGCTTTTTAAAGGTGGATAATAAGAAAGAAAAGCTGATAGAATATGTTGCAGAACATCAGCTTATCTGGGATGAAGTTTTATTTATGGGCGATGATATACCTGATTATGTACCCATGCAGTTAACCGGTTTACCCTGTTGCCCGGCAGATGCAGTTGCTGAAATTAAACAGGTATCCCAATATATTTCACCCATTGCAGGTGGTAAGGGATGTGCAAGAGATGTAATTGAAAAGGTATTGAAATTAAACGGGCACTGGGATTTGGATACAAATGTTGCGGCAAGGTAAAATCCTTTTTTACGTTGTCAATGCTTATTTTCGCCCCTACAAATTCTACATGAAATTATTGTCCGCATTTTTTAAATTAATACGCTGGCCAAACCTGGTTATGATTGCCATAACGCAGGTGCTGTTTTATTTCTCTATTGTTCCTTTTTATGCTGCTGATGGAGTTGCCGCAGAATGTAGTTTCAAAAAATATCATTATTTAATACTTATTATTTCTTCATTGCTAATTGCAGCTGCAGGAAACATTATTAACGATTATTTTGACCGAAACATTGATGAAATAAATAAGCCTGAAAAAAAAATTATTGATAAGCTGATTAAAAGGCGCTGGGCAATTGTAATGCATATTGTGTTTTCGTTAGCAGCAGTCCTCTTAGGTTTTTATGTAGATTCGCAAACACCTGTATTTTGGCTGGGCTTCTCCAACACCATCTGCGTATTATTATTATTTGCCTACAGCATCAGTTTAAAAAAGAAATTACTGGTGGGTAACGTGCTGATCTCATTACTTACTGCCTGGGTAATTTTTGTTTGCTTTCTTTGTTATTACCGCACATTAAGCTTTCAGGGATATCAACCATTTGAAGTTGAGGCTATGCTTCGTCGCTTTATGCGGATCAGTGTCTTGTATACCGGTTTTGCTTTTGTTATTTCGCTGATAAGAGAAGTGGTTAAGGATATGGAAGATATAGAGGGGGATAAAAAGTATGGTTGTAAAACAATCCCCATTTCCTGGGGCATACCGGCCGGTAAGGTTTTTGTTGCGGTATGGCTGGTGGTTTTAATTGGTATGATTAGTATTGTTCAAATTTATGTATGGCAGCTTGGCTGGTACTGGAGTGCTGCCTATAGTATTGTACTGATTATTGTTCCATTGGTATGGATACTTCGAAAGCTATACAAGGCACAAATGCCAAAAGATTATCACCAGCTAAGTACCATCATTAAACTGGTGATGCTGGCGGGTCTTTTATCTATGATCTTCTTTAAAATTTATTCATAAACAGACAAACCTATAAGGTTTTATTAGTGCTTACAGGTTTATATAAACTCCGAAAAACCTTATAGGTTTATGCAAAAAATTATTTTAGCTTCTCAATCGCCCCGGCGTAAACAATTGCTTGAGTGGGCCGAGGTTCCTTTTGATATAATTGTTAAAGAAACCGATGAGTCTTATCCTGATCATTTAACGATAGATGAAATCGCCATTCACATAGCAAGGTATAAAGCTTTGATAATACAATCAACTGTTGAAGGGTCAATACCCATTCTTGCAGCAGATACCATTGTTGTTCTGGAAGGCCGTATCATAGGTAAACCAAAAGACAGGGAAGATGCAGTGAATATACTTTCATCGCTTTCAGAAAAAAAGCACCAAGTTATTACTGGTGTAGTTATTTTGTATGCTGATAAAGAAATTTCATTTGCCGAAACTACTGAAGTTGTATTTCATCCCCTGACTCAACAGCAGATTGAATTTTATGTTGATAATTATAAGCCTTACGATAAGGCCGGGGCGTATGCTATACAGGAATGGATTGGTGTTGTAGGCATCAAATCTATCAAAGGTGATTTTTACAATGTGATGGGTTTACCGGTAAGCAGGGTAGTGCAGGCTTTGCAAAATTTGCAATATTAGAATTTAATTGTATTTTGTTTGCAGTAAACGTTCATCCGTATGACCGAAGGACTTCTGCAATACATCTGGCAATTTCAATATTTTAACCGTAGCGATTTAATAACCGACGAAGGCGAATCGCTGCAGATCATCCATCCTGGCAGCATTAATACCAACCAGGGGCCTGACTTTACCGACGCAAAAATAAAAATTGGCGACACCGTCTGGGCCGGCAGCATCGAAATTCATATCAACACTTCCGATTGGAAAAATCATAAACACAGCGGCGATAAAAACTATAAAAATGTTATTCTGCATGTGGTTTGGCAGCACGATACCAATTTAAATCTTCCCTGTTCTACTTTTATTTTGCAGGATAAAGTACCCAAACTGCTGCTGAGCAAGTATGATGAACTGATGAATGCAGATAATTTTATTCCTTGCCAAAAGCATATTCAGCAAATAAATACGCTTACCTGGCAAAGCTGGAAAGAGCGGTTGTTGATTGAAAGACTTGAAAAAAGAACACAACTCATTTTTGAACAGCTACAAAAAAATAATACCCATTGGGAAGAAACTTTCTGGTGCCTGCTGGCCAAAAATTTCGGCATAAAGCTCAACAGTATTGCTTTTGAAAGAATTGCCCAATCAATTTCTGTAAATATTCTTGCCAAACATAAAGATCAGATTCACCAACTGGAAGCATTGTTATTTGGCCAGGCCGGTTTACTTGAGGGAGTCTTTACAGAGGATTATCCAATGCTGTTGCAGAAAGAATACCGATTTTTAAAAAAGAAGTACAACCTGCAAAAGATTGAAGGTTCACTGATATTTTTACGGATGAGGCCATCGAATTTCCCTACAATAAGGCTCGCCCAACTTGCCATGCTGGTGCATAACAGCCTGCATCTTTTCTCAAAAATAAAAGAAGGGAATGATCTGAAAAGTATAAAAAATCTATTGGAAGTTACAGCGAATGACTACTGGCATTATCATTATATGTTTGATGAAACATCGGCTTTTAAAAAGAAGAAGTTGGGTGAGCAGATGATTGAGAACATTCTTATCAACTCAGTAATTCCAATACTATTTGCTTACGGGCATTATCACAATGAAAACAGTTATAAAGACAAAGCTTTAAAATGGCTGGAAGATATTAAAGCAGAAAAGAACAGCATCACCAAAGGCTTTATTTCTTTACAGGTAGAAAACAAAACAGCATTCGACTCACAGGCTTTGATTCAACTGAAAAATGAATATTGTAATAAAAAGCGTTGCTTAGATTGCAGCGTTGGAAATAAACTACTGCGAAACAATTAAGGTGAAGGTCTGATCTTCGGTCTGAAGGGAATCCGTCACAGAAGCACAGAAAAAAGCTATTGAAAAATCATTCTCCAAAGTCCCCCCTCATCCTGAGCGGAGTCGAATGGCAGGGGGCGGAGGGGGTTTTACTTATACTCAATCTTTACCTCCAGATCTGGATGTAAACTTTTTGCAACCGGGCAATTATCACCCACTCTTTGTAAAATGATACGGTCTTTTTCTTCTAACTGTAAAACTTCAGGAAAAGTCAGCCTAACTTCAATCTTACCAATCCTGCGTGGTTCGCTTAACATATGTTTGGTAACGGCAATGGAAGTACCGGAAAGGTCAATTTCCATATCGTTTGCTTTTAATGCCATCGTTGTAACAACGCAGGTTGCCAATGCCACGCAAAGTGTATCAGTGGGGCTGAAACGTTCTCCCTTACCGCGGTTATCGGTTGGTGCATCTGTCTCAATTACAGTACCACTCTGTATATGGGTGCATTCGCACCTTAAATGTCCTTTATAAACAATTGAAGCAGTCATTTGTTAAAGTTTAAATTTTATGTTTTAAATGCAGCGGTTCTTAAGGCAAATGTATCATCTTTAGTTAGTAGATAGTATTTTTGCATAAATTTACGGAAGTAAAAAAATTACATGAAGCAAGTATTAATTCTTTTAACATTATTTACCTTTTCTTTTGGTGCTTTTTCGCAGGAAACCAAGAAGTCTGTTAAAAAAAGCCGGAAGGAAGCAAAGCGTGATAAAGTAAATGCCATGATAAAAGCAGAGGAGGAAGGTGTTATTGCCTATCGGAAACATTATGCGGTTGGTATTAAGCTCACTTCCGATGGTTATGGAGTGTCTTTTGAAAAAGGATATTCCAAATCTGCAAAGAAGACAACCTTGTTTCAATTGGAAATAGCAGAACATAAGCATCAGAAAGAGATAAAACAAACTTCCAATATACCAGGAGCTGCTCCTTTTATTTACGCTAAGGTTAATTTTTTCTACCCAATAAAGCTTGGAGTGCAGAAACAGTTTTTATTAGGAAATAAAAGCAATAAAAACGGGGTGAGCGTTACAGCAAATGTTGGCGGAGGCCTTTCATTTGGTTTATTACGGCCTTATGAGGTGGAGGTTAAGAAAAATAATGAACTCACGTATATCCGGTACGAATCAGCAGACAGCGCACTTTTCAGAAGTGGACCTGTTTACAGAGGCCCTGCACTGGGCACCGGCTGGAATCATTTAAAATTTACGCCAGGCCTGTATGTTAAGCCGGGGCTTCGTTTTGATTATGGCCGTTATAACGATCTGGTTTCGGCCATAGAAGTAGGTGTTGCTGCTGAGTTTTATTCAAAAAAGATACCGCAGATGTTTGACAATAAAGAGAAACAGTTTTTCTTTTCTGCCTACTTTACACTTTTGTTTGGTAAAAGAAAATAATTACCAGACCTGATCATTAATATTTAGAATTTTGCTTCATGATAGAGTTACCCGTAATTGACGGAATAATAGAACAGAAACCTAAGAAACCCAATTGGCTGAGGGTTAAATTACCTATAGGAGAAGAATACCGCCATGTGCGTAAGCTGGTTGATACTCACAAACTGCATACGATTTGTGAAAGTGGCAACTGCCCCAATATGGGCGAATGCTGGGGCGAAGGCACGGCTACTTTTATGATTCTGGGAAATATTTGTACCCGCAGTTGCGGGTTCTGCAATGTGGCAACAGGAAGACCGCTTGAAGTGGATTGGGATGAACCACAAAGGGTAGCCGAAGCCATCAACCTGATGAAGGTGAAGCATGCGGTTATTACATCTGTTGACAGAGATGAATTGAAAGATGGCGGCAGTATTATCTGGTACAATACCATCAAAGCGGTTAAGGCATTAAATCCAACTACCACATTAGAAACATTGATACCCGATTTTAGGGGTAACAGAGAAAATATACAACGGGTTATAGATGCGGCACCTGAAGTGGTAAGCCATAATATTGAAACCACTGAACGCCTTACCCGGCAGGTTCGTATTCAGGCTAAATACAGGCAAAGCCTGGAAACATTAAGGATTCTTAAAGAAGGCGGCATGCGTACCAAAAGTGGCATCATGCTGGGTCTTGGTGAAGAAAAAGAAGAAGTAATTCAGACTTTGAAAGATTTAAAAGCAAATCATGTTGATGTGGTAACCATTGGCCAATATCTGCAACCCACCAGAAAACATTTACCTGTTGTACGTTTTGTGCATCCCGACGAATTTGCCGAGCTTAGAGAAATTGGCTACAACCTGGGGTTGGATTATGTAGAGAGCGGACCATTGGTTCGTTCATCTTATCACAGCGAAAAGCATGTGATACCGGGTTTTGGAAAAGCAAAATGGATGGAGGAGAAGGGTTAAGTGTTTTGGGTTTGGGGTTTTGAGTGTTTTAAATTCGAAAGTTTATGCTAGATAGCAAATTTTATAAAATATTATTAACAGCCGGTTTATTACTGGCTGTTTGTTTTTTAGTTAACACGGCATCATTTGCACAGGCTAAATGGGTAAATGTTGATACTGCATTTGGGCCCTTACCTTCAACTGTGCAGGTTTTTAAAACAACAGATAGTTTATATGGCAAACCATTTTTAGCTTATTATGTAAAAGCAAAGTTGAAAGATAAGAAGCTTCACTTTACTACTGATACAACGCTGGGCAGAAGATTAACCCCATTACAATTTTATGATAAGAATGATAAACCACTGGTTGTTGTGAATTGTACTTTTTTCAATTTTGATAAAAACCAGAATTTGAATGTGGTGATTAAGGATGGTAAACTGGTTGCTTATAATATTCATACAATACCGATGAAAGGAAAAGATACTTTTCAATACAGGCATCCTTTGGGTAGTGCAATTGGCATTGATAAAAAAAGAAATGTAGATGTAGCGTGGCTTTATACAGATTCCGCTCACAAAAAACCATTGGCTTTTCAACAACCTGTAAAAGCAGAAAAGGATTCTTCATTAAAAATTACAACAGATAAATTTTCTGCAAAACAAAAATGGAAAATGCAAACCGCAATCGGAGGTGGACCGGTATTAGTTCAAAATGGCAAAATGCAAATCACCAATGAAGAAGAATTGAAATTTACCGGTAAAGCCATCAACGATAAACATCCCCGTACCTGCATGGGTTATACAAGCGACGGTTATCTTATAATAATGGCCATCCAGGGCCGTTTTCCAGGCATTGCAGAAGGTGCCACATTAGAACAGGAAGCAAAACTGCTGATTGATTTAGGCTGTAAAGAAGCACTGAATTTAGATGGTGGTGGTAGCAGTTGTATGTTGGTTAATGGTAAAGAAACGATTAAAGTAAGTGATAAAACCGGAGAACGGCCAGTACCTGCTGTGTTTATTATTAAGCAAAATTAATTCCTAGTTTATATCCCAAACCAAAGCACTGGCGCCTAGTATAGCAGCATCCGATTCTTTCAGCTCGCTAAAAATCAGTTTTACTTTATTTTGAAAAATAGGCAACAGGTTTGCCTCCATGTGTTTTTTTGTTGGGTTTAATATCAGGTTGCCGGCTTTGGTTAAGCCGCCAAATAATACAATGGCAGCAGGAGAGGAAAACATCACAAAATTTGCCAGCGACTCTCCCAATATCTGTCCGGTAAATTCAAAAATATTATTGGCAACATTATCGCCCTGTATGGCACATTCATATACCGATTCACTGGTCAGTTCATTAATGCTGTAATTACGCAGCAGGCTTGGCTCTTCAGGATGCTGGGTAAGCATTTCAATAGCAGTTTCCCTTACACCTGTTGCGGATGCGTATGATTCCAGGCTGCCACGCATTCCGGTGCTTTTGTGCAACCTGCCACCGGGCCTTATAATAGTATGGCCCAGTTCCCCTGCAAATCCATCATGGCCTACCACAATTTTCCCATCTATCACAATACCGCTGCCAACTCCGGTGCCTAATGTGATAGTGATAAAATGTTTGCTGCCTTTGCAGGCTCCATACATCATCTCGCCCACTGCCGCCGCATTGGCATCATTGGTGAGCTTTGTTTTAAGGTTGAATTTTTTCTCTATGAGATCGGCAATGGGAATAATACCCTTCCACTTTAGGTTGGGGGCATATTCAATGGTGCCTGTATAAATATTTCCATTCGGTGCCCCAACACCTATGCCAACAAAATTATCCGCACCACCGGCTCTATCAATCATCGGTTTCAATTTCTCACACAGGTCTTCAATAAAATCTTCCACCACATCGTGTTTACTGCTGGGAATACGATCCTGCTCAATAATTTTGCCGGCATTATTTACAATGCCGAATTTAGTGGTGGTGCCACCTATATCAATACCAACTGCAAACTCTTTTTTTTGTGCCATACTCTTTTTTTGATAACCTAAGTATTAATGTCCGCCACCCTCAACCGCTGCATCGTAGTCAATACCCTGATTTTTTAAAATTCTTTTTACAGCAAAAGCAAAAAATGCCAGGTACGCAAAACAAACTACCGGTACCCAATATGATTGATGAATACCAATAACATCTGCCAGTTTACCTTGTATTGGAGGGATAATTCCGCCACCGAGTATCATCATAATTAAGAAAGCTGATCCTTCGGTGGTGTATTTCCCTAAACCAGCAATTGACAGTGTAAAAATACATGGCCACATGATTGAACAGAATAAACCGCCGCTTAAAAAAGCATAAATGGCAATCGTTCCTGTAGTCATGGTACCGGTAATCATTGCTGCAACAGCAAGTAAACTAAAAATTAGTAATGTACGTGCAGGTTTATTTTTGCTTATATAAAAAGCAGCAATTTGTATAAGCACGCAAACTATATAATAGTATAAAGGCTTCATATTGTATTGCGCAACGGTGTTCACTCCGATAATAATTCCGAATGCAATTAATGGAACAATAATTTGTAATAAAAGTTTGGATCTATCTGACAGTTTAAATGCCGAAACAGCACCTGCCCAGCGGCCTATCATCAAACTTCCCCAGTACATGGAGATGTATGGAGCTGCTTCAGAAGATTGAATGCTTCCGAATTCCTGTTGTTTCAGCAACTCACTTAAATTACTTCCAATGGCAACTTCAACGCCAACATAAACAAAAATTGCAAGCATGCCCAATACCAGTTGCGGATATTGCATAGCACCCCATCCTGTTGGTTTTTTCTTAGCTGTCATATTTGCAGTCAATAGGCCTATTATCACAACCGCTAAAGCTCCCAAAAGCCATTTTAAACGGTAAGCTTCCAGCCCGTGTTTCTCAGCATCCGATAATGTTGAAGGGTCTGTTTTATAACTGCTGAAAACCGGAACAAACATAATAATAAGCAAACCGGTCATGATGAGTAAAGTGTATAAAGCCTTTGAGCCACTTTCTACTTTTTCAAGTGAAATACCTGCGGGTACTTTCTTAGAAAAATAAAACAATGCTGCAGCGGCTAAAAATAATGCACCAACACAGGTGTATAGAATAATAACCTTACTTAAACTTAAGGCTGCAATCTGTTCGTCAGTAATTGCAGCAGTGCTTCCAAAAAGTGCAATGGCAACCACAATGGGGCCAATGGTTGTTCCGAATGAATTGATGCCTCCGCCAAGGTTAACACGGCTGGTCCCGGTTGCAGGGTCGCCTAATGAAATAGCAAATGGCTGTGCCGCTGTTTGCTGTAACGAAAAACCCAATGCAACAATGAACAGGCCAACCAGCATTCCGGCAAATGTATTTGCATTTACTGCAATAATCATAGCAGCTGCACCTAAAGCAGAAAACAGCAAGCCATATACAATACTTTTTTTGTATCCCCATTTACCCACCAGGTCTTTACCACCAAAGGCACCATAGGCAAACAAAATGAGAGCGCCTATGTAATACGCAGTATAAAATGCAAAATCAATTAACTGGCTCTGAAACTGATCCAGGTGAAAATAATGTTTACAAAAAGGAATAAATACACTGTTGCCTGCAGCAATAAAACCCCAGAAAAAGAACACGGTAACCAGGGTGCCCAATGCACCATAATTTGTTTCTTTTAAGGGTTGATTTTGGGATGGAGTAATTAAGTCGGTTTGTTCTGTTGGCATATCGTTATTTTTTTAAGGCTTTGAAAGTAGAATAAAATAATCAATGCGAAAAATTTTAATTACAAATTGGTTTGCATCAAAATGAATGCTAAATTTAAGGGTAATAAAAAAGCTATATGGAAATTTTACATGTCAGTGCCGAATGTTACCCTTATGCAAAAGTGGGCGGCCTGGCAGATGTTGTTGGCACACTGCCTAAATACCAGCAGCAGCTTGGGCATATTGCCAAAGTTGTTTTACCCATGCACCGAACAAAATTTCTTTATGAAAACGAATGGAGCGTAGAATACAAGGGTGGTTTTATGATGGGCACTACACATTTTGATTACACCATCATTAAGGAGAAGACCAACAAACTCGATTTTGATCTTTACTGTGTTGACATTAACGGATTACTTGACAGGGAACAGATTTACGGGTATGACGACGATACTGAACGCTTTACTGCTTTTCAAATTGCGGTGGTAGATTGGGTTTCACGATGGGAACACAAGCCCAATGCTGTGCATGTGCATGATCATCATGCAGGGCTTATTCCATTTATGATGCGGAATTGTTTTGATTACCGCCACCTGGCAGAGGTGCCCACCATTCTTACCATTCACAATGCACAATACCAGGGCTGGATGAGCTGGGATAAAAGCAATTATATTCCGGAATGGGATACAAGAAAATGGGGCTTGCTCGATTGGAGTAACATGATTAATCCGCTTGCCTGCGCCGTAAAATGTGCAGATAAAGTTACCACCGTTAGCCCCAGTTACATGGAAGAACTTACGCATGAAGCAAATGGCCTTGAACAATTGTTCAGAACAGAAAGCTGGAAGTCAACAGGTATTTTGAACGGTATTGATACAGTTGTTTGGAACCCCGCAACAGATACCTATATACTGGATAATTTTGCGCTTAAAGATGCAGCATCAGGTAAATTTTTAAACAAGAAAAAACTTTGTAAAGATTTTAAGCTTGATGTTAAACTGCCGCTCTTTATTTATATTGGAAGGCTTGTTGCCGAAAAAGCAGCCGATCTTTTGCCGCAGGCAATTACCGATGCAGTAAGCCAGATGGGCAAAAAAATGAATTTTTTGATTTTGGGAAGCGGCGATAAGCGGGTAGAAGCCCAACTGGAATATTTAGCTGAAGGATATGCAGGGTTCTACAATTCAAAAATTGGATACAACGAAAAACTGGCTCATCAAATGTATGCAGGTGCCGATTTTATTTTAATGCCCAGCAGGGTAGAGCCCTGTGGTTTAAACCAGATGTATGCACTACGTTACGGCACCATACCCATTGTAAGAAGTACCGGAGGCTTAAAAGACACCGTAACAGATATTGGTGAACCTGATGGCTTTGGTATACGTTTTAATTATGCCAGCGTTTGGGATATTACGTACTCCATTCACCGTGCTGTTGAACTGTACGATGATAAGGAAAAAATGACCGAGCTTGTAGATCAGATCATGCAGATAGATCACAGTTGGGAAAAAAGTGCCGAACAATATATTGATCTATATAATTCCATACAACTAAAATAAAACCTATGATAAGTACATCAGTAATAGCCGTAATTCTGGGAGGTGGTGCCGGCAGCCGTTTATACCCACTTACATCAACCCGCAGCAAGCCTGCGGTTCCCATTGGTGGTAAATACCGCCTGGTTGATATCCCCATTTCCAACTGTATCAATTCAAACATAAACCGCATGTTTGTTTTAACCCAATACAATTCAGCATCTTTAAACAAACATATAAAAAACTCATACCAGTTCAGTGCTTTCAGCAGCGGATTTGTAGATATACTGGCCGCCGAACAAACCCCGGATAGCCTCGGCTGGTTTCAGGGAACAGCTGATGCGGTAAGGCAATCTTTAAAACATATACAGAACAACGATTTTGAGTATGTACTGATTTTAAGTGGTGATCAGCTTTACCAGATGGACTTTAGAGAAATGTTTGAAAACCATATTGCAAAAGGTGCCGATATTTCTATAGCTACCATACCAGTTGGCGACCGTGAAGCCCCCGAATTTGGTATTTTAAAAGCCAATGAAGAAAATTTTATTACTTCGTTTATTGAAAAACCCGCCAAAGAATTATTGCCCCAATGGGAAAGTGATACAGGCGACGAAATGCAGGCCCAGGGACGTAAATACCTGGCATCTATGGGTATTTATATCTTTAACCGCAAAATGTTATTTGATGAGTTACTGGTAAATAAAAAAGAAGCGACTGATTTTGGTAAAGAAATTATTCCGGATTCCATCAGCAGCAAAAAGGTCGTGAGTTTTCAGTACGATGGGTACTGGACAGATATTGGGAATATCTATTCATTTTACGAAGCCAACCTGGCTTTAACGCTTGAAATACCTCCCTTTAATTTATTTGATAACAACAAGGCAATTTTCAGCCGTGCCCGCATGTTACCACCCATGAAGATTGGCAACACCCAGGTAGAACACAGCATCCTGGCCGAAGGGTCCATTATTGATGCATCAAGGATTGTAAGCAGTGTAATTGGTATAAGAACAAGAATTGGTAAGGGAACAGAAATCATCAGCTCCTACATAATGGGCAGCGATTATTATGAGACCATTACAGAAATGGCACATTCGCTGGAAAGAAATATTCCCAAACTTGGGATTGGAGAGAACTGCAAAATTGAAAATGCCATTATAGATAAGGACTGCCGCATTGGCAACGATGTAAGCATTAAGGGAGGGCCGCACCTGCCAGACACCGATCATGCTTTATACGCTGTTAAAGATGGTATTGTGGTGCTAAAAAAGAGGGCGATAATACCTGATGGATTTGT
>JBBQLS010000099.1:0-13077 GCA_038328115.1 Chitinophagales bacterium | reverse complement strand
ACTTCGCTCAGGATTATTTCAATTCCCCCCACATGTGCTGCACCAATCCATCTACCAAGCCAATTTTTGGTACATACATTTCGATGGCACCGGCCCAACGCATAGCATTGGTATAAATTTGCAAAGCGGGTACAATTACATCGGCTCGGTCGCTGCGTAAATTATAGAGCTTAATCCTGTCTTCTAATCCAACACTGCTCAGTTCCCTGTGGTAATCTTTAAGTAATTCAATCGTAAGCGGTTTGCCTTCCTTACGTTTGCTCATGCTAAAAATCTTGTTGATGTTTCCACCGCTACCGATTGCCATTACTTCTTTTTGGCCTTTGGTTACGGTCTTAATAATTTCCTTCATCACTTCCCAGGTTTTATCATTCACCTGATTTTGTAATAAACGGATGGTACCAATATTGAATGATTCTTTAAAAGTTAATACGCCATTACTGAAAAAAGATAATTCGGTACTGCCGCCACCTACATCAATGTACATGTAGCTGTGGTCTTTGTCTAAGGTTTCGGCAATATGGTTTTCAAAAACAAGGCCAGCTTCCATATCGCCACTGATCACTTCAATGGCAATGTCGGTTTCTAATTTTACTTTACTAATAATGTCTTCAGCATTTTTTGCATCACGCATGGCGCTGGTTGCACATGCCTTTACATGATTAACCTCGTAAGCATTCATTAAATGTTTGAATGCCTTCATGGTTTGTATAAGCATACCGGTTTTTTGTTTGGAGATGAGGCCGGTCTCAAACACTTCAAAACCCAGCCTCAACGGTACTCTGAAGAGATTAAGCTTATTAAAAACAGGGTTATTTTTTTCGTTGGTAGTTACTTCTGTAATTAACAGCCTTGCTGCGTTACTTCCTATATCTATGGCTGCCAGTTTCAATATTGTTAATTGGTTAATCCGTTAAATAGTTAATTGGTTGCGATATTCAAACGAATTTACGGATTAACTATTTAACGGATTAACCTTTACAGAGATTTACGATACAAATAATTATACGTCTCCACCTGGCTGCGTATTTTTTTTGTGTTGCGGGGGTTTACATATTGGTTGCTGAGTTCGTTATCCAGTATCCTTGCTTTAATATTGTCTTTGAGTTGTATCTGTATAATGTCTTTTATTTCCTGCTGAATATTTTTTTCGAAAATGGGGCAGGCAACTTCCACCCGGTGATCAATATTGCGTACCATCCAGTCGGCAGATGAAATAAAAGTTTTTTCTTTTCCGCCGTTGTGAAAAATCATGATACGGGAATGCTCCAGGTACTCATCAACAATGCTGATGGCATGAACAGGCTGTTTGAATTTTTTATTTTCTGTAAGTAAACAAAATATTCCCCTGATGACCATTTTTAGTTTTACTCCCGCTTTGGCAGCTTCGTATAATTTGTCAATGAGCATTTCATCGCTCAACGAATTTAGTTTTAAGGTAATGGCTGCCGGCTTTTTTAACCTGGCCATTTTTATTTCCTTATCAACCAGTAATATTAACTGCCGCCGCATACCAACAGGACTTACGATTAAAGTTTTGCAGCTTTCTAATAAAACTATCCTGGTCTTAGGCTGCTCCAGGTAATTAAAAATGCGGTTTACATCTGCCATAATATTACGGTCGGATGTAAGCAGGCAGGCATCACCATAAACTTTTGCAGTTTTTTCGTTTAGGTTACCGGTACTTACAAAACCATAATGAATGGTGCGGTTGTTCACCCGTTTTTTTATCAGGCATATCTTGGCATGTACTTTTACATTAGGCACACCCAGCAATACTTTCACGCCGTTTTCTTCCAGTTCAGTTTTCCACTCCAGGTTGGCTTCCTCATCAAACCTTGCACGCAGTTCAAGCACAACGGTTACATGTTTGCCATTGCGTACGGCATTGGTTAATGCATTGATAACTTTTGAGCGGTCGGCCAGGCGATAGCAGGTGATTTTTATACTTGTTACTTCGGGATCGATGGCGGCTTCACGTAGCAGATCAATAATGCTATCGAAGGAATGATAGGGAAAATTTAACAGGACATCCTTTTTTAAAACAATGTTGGTAACACTGGTTGCATTTTTTAGCACCGGGTGTATAAAAGGTTTTTTTCGCTGACTTTTTTTATCGAAAACCGATTCAGGAAAATTCATAAAATCCACAAAATTATGAATGCGCCCGCCGGGGATAAGATTATCTTTCTGCAATAAACCAAGCCGCCTTACCAGGTAGGTGAGGAGTGAAGGATCAATGGCTTTATCAAAAACAAAACGCACCGGTTTTCCCTTTTTGCGGTTTTTTAAACCTTTTTCAATTTTTTGAATGAGGGAAGTCGCAATATCATTATCCAGGTCTATTTCAGCATCACGGGTTACTTTAATGATATGTGCAGAGAAAGTATCGTATCCGAAAAATGAAAAAATATTGGGCAAGCAAAAGCGGATAATGTCTTCCAGCAGAATGATCTGCTTATCGGCATTTTTTGATGGAAGTATGATGAACCTGGGCAACCTGCGGGTTGGCACCGATAGCAGTGCATATTTTTGCGGAATTGATTTATCTTTTTTTGAAAGCTTACAGGCCAGGTAAATAGAGCGGTCGTTCAATACCGGAAAATTCTGGATACTTTCAATCATCAGCGGTATTACGTTGCTTCGTATCTCTTCATTAAAATAATCCAGTATAAATGCCTGTTGAGCCTTATTTAGCTGTGTTTCATTAACTAAGTAAATTCTTTCTTTTTTAAGCTCCCGTAAAATTTCGTTCCAGATGCGTTCAAATTCTTTTTGCTGTTCAATTACTATTTCCTGTATTTCTTCAATAATCGCAGCAGGGCTTATTTCCAGATGCATTTTTGATTTCTTACCAAATTCAATCATGCGTTTAAGAGCGGCCACACGTACCCGGAAAAACTCATCAAGGTTGTTTGAAAATATGCCCAGGAAACGGATACGCTCCCGCAGTGGAACAGTTTCATCTGCCGCTTCCTGCAATACGCGGTCGTTAAACGATAACCAGCTAATATCCCTGAATATGATCTTTCTTTTATGCAAGCAAACTGATTTTTTAAAAATGAATGAGGCGAATTTAAGGGCTTGCTGTTAAAACCAATATTAAGTTTTTGTGAAGAATGCAGTGCTATGAATTACTGCCTTTCATTTTTTTGATAATGCCGGTAGTAGAAAACCCTTCCAGTATGGGTACTATCTTAACTTCACCGCCATTTGCAATTACTTCTTTTGCTCCTGCAATCTGCTCCACAGTATAATCGCCTCCTTTAACCAGCACATCGGGTAAAATGGCGGTAATTAAATTCAGCGGCGTATCTTCTTTAAATAAAATAACAGCATCAACCATTACGAGCGATGCCATCAGCAGCAATCTGGAATTTTCGCTGTTAACCGGGCGGCTTTCTCCTTTTATTTTTTTTACAGATGCATCTGAATTTATCCCAACAATTAAAATATGGCCCTGCAGTGCAGCTTCGCTTAAAGAAGCAATATGGCCCTGGTGCAAAATATCAAATACACCATTGGTAAAAACAATTTTTTTATTGAGTAAACGCCAGCGTTTAACCTGGGGTAAAATAGTTTCTATTGAAAATATTTTATCCGGTATGGCCTGTATTGATTTCATTTTTTGTTTTATTAATGTAAGGAAGCAGCAAAAGGCAGATAAAACCAACGATTAAAATAATGGAGGTGGAAACTCCCCAGATCAGCCACCCGAATGCCATTCCGTAATCGCCGTTAATGCCATATAAAATTAATGTCTGCATGATAAAAATGGGAAACAGTCCAATTCCGTTGGGTGTAAGTATCATCGCAAAGCTGGCTAAAACCAATACGCTGCAGGCTGCCCTTAAATCCAATACAGCAGTGTGTTCCATAGCCTTAAAGCCCACATATATCTCCAAAAGATACATGGCCCAGATAAACAGGGTGTGTGCAATAAACTGGTTTCGTTTTTTTAAGCTTCTGATGGCAATAAAACCCTGGCCAATTCCTTTTAGAAAATTATTTATTGCAAAAATGGCTCTGTTGCCCGGGTATTTATTTACCAGGATTTTTAAAAGAAAATAAATCACCCCGATAATTCCACAAATGATTAACGCTTTTCCCAAAACTGGTATTCCTGAGTTTTCTCCAAAGGATGAAATTTTATCTTTTATAAAATCCCCTATCTTATTTACCTGTATAAGCACGGTGATACCGATAAAAATTACAAAACAAAGCACATCAAAAGTGCGTTCAATTAAAATAGAGCCAACCAGTTTATCAACTTTAATATGCTCATACTTTGATAAAAAAGTACATTTTAAAATTTCGCCCAAACGCGGAATGGCTGCATTGGCCAGATAACCAACCATGGTTACAGTAAACACATTCTTGATTTTTGGATAATAGTCAAGCGGCTCTAAAAGTAATTTCCACCGGTAAGCCCGGCTTAAATGGCTGAGCAGGGTCATGAAAATAATCGGAATAATTAACCAGTAATTGGCACTTCTCAATGCCGATACAAACTGTGTTTTTTGCTCTGCGGTCATTCCTTTAAGCTGCCACCAAACCAAAAATATACCGCCACCCAAAAAAAATATGTATTGTAATATAGATATCAGGCGCTTGTTCATAATCGGTTACAAATTACGAAGGGAATATTTGTTATAATAAAAATCTGAAATTAATTTTTATTATGGGCTAAGCAGATAACAACAAATTATCAATTAAACGTACCTCACCTAAAAATGCGGCAGCAACTGCAACCAGTTTTCGGGTGCCATCCCATTGGCTAATAATTTCAAGGTTGCCTGCATCCGCAATTTCAATATAATCTAGTTTAAAGCCAGCATTGGTTAAATTATCAGCGGCCGTTTGTTTTAGTTTATGCAGATCGCCAGGCTTAATATTGTCATTAATGTAAGAAAGCATTTTAAATATTGTAAGTGCCTGACTTTTGTCCATGTCTGTCAGTCTCATGTTACGGCTGCTCATGGCAAGTCCGCTGGTTTCCCTGAGGGTGGGGCAGATGTGGATAGTGATTTTTATTTTTTTTAGCTCAACTAATCTTTTAATAACCATGCATTGCTGGTAATCTTTTTGACCCAGGTATAACTGATTGGCAGGTATAATACTAAGCAACCGGTGTACCACCAGGCAAACTCCCTGAAAATGGCCTGGCCTATATTTGCCTTCCAGCACGGTTTCTAAATAACCCAAATTGTAAGTTTGCACATTTTGTGTACCGTTAGGATACATTTCTGAAACCGATGGTAAAAACAGCACATCGCAACCTGCTTTTTCCAATGCATTAATATCATTTTCAATGGTAGAAGGGTAATTGTCAAAATCTTTGCTGTTGTTAAACTGCGTGGGGTTTACAAAAATGCTGCAAACAGTAACAGAACAAGCCTGCTTTGAAGTACTTATTAACGAAATATGCCCCTGGTGCAGAGCGCCCATGGTTGGAACAAAACCAATACTGTTACCCAATTTGCTGCTCTGCAGCAGGTAGTTATTAATATCAGCAGCTTTCTTAAATAGTATCATATTTGTTTGCAATTATACCTCAAATGCCTGTTGAATCTCATTTTCCCGAATAATTATCGTACTTTTGCAGCCGTTTCTAAAACATTACAGCAACAAACTAAGTGTAAATGAGTACAAAGAAAAGAATTTTATTTATTGCAAATGAAATGTCGCCTTATCTGGAACTTACTGATTTTGCGGAAATTGTGAATAAGCTTGCAGTAAAATCGAACGACAGTGGTATGGAAGTACGCTGCATTATGCCCAGATTTGGTGTAATAAATGAAAGAAGGCACCGCCTGCACGAGGTTGTACGCCTGTCTGGAATTAACGTAACTATTGATAATGATGATTATCCGTTGATCATTAAAGTGGCATCGCTCCCTAATGCCAGATTACAGATATATTTTTTAGACAATGATGATTATTTTAAGCGTAAATCAATTTTTACCGATGAAAAGGAAAATTGGTTTGATGATAATGGATTGAGGACTGTATTATTTTGCAAAGGCGCACTGGAAACAGTAAAAAAATTCGGATGGCCACCCGATATTATCCATTGCAGCGGCTGGATGACCGGGCTGATACCAATGTTTATAAAAAATGCCTACAAAAAGGAACCCGTTTTCAGCAACAGTAAAATCATTTATACCATTGGCCAAAACACCTTTAAAGAAAAGCTGGAAAAAGACTTCTTAAAAATGGCCACCATAAATGACCATGTTACCAAAAAAGAACTGGAGCCATTTAAGGATATGAATAACATGGCAATGTTTAATGGTGGTGCTACTTATGCCGATGCCATTACATTTGGTGCTGAAAAAGTAGATAAAAAACTGGTTGAACAATTCGCAAAGGTTAAAGGTAAAAAAGTATTAAAGTATGATGCAACAAGTGATTTAACAGACTATTTGCAATTGTATTCCGAACTTGCGAAGTAATAAATCTAACCGCATTTCATAAAATTATTATTGTGCAAAAACGTATTCTGCCCTTAGCTATTACTGCTATCACATTTATATCTCTCATTGGCTGGAACTGTACCAAACTTGATACTACTGATATTGGTGGCGACCAGTTGCCTGCTGTTGATAATGTTCACACCTTTGATACAACGTTACTTATAAATTCTTCGCAGGGATATTTTAACGACAGTACAACTGCTGTTAGTCTGGGAGAAGATCATGTAGTAGGTTCCATATTTAATGACCCCATATTTGGTCGTACTACTGCGAATATATTTATGCAGTTAAAACCATCATTTTATCCTTATTATTTTGGCAATGCAGGCGATTCCCTGATTGCATTGGATTCAGTTGTGCTTTGCATGAAATACACTGGCTTTTGGGGCGACAGTACAACACCGGTTCACCTGGAAGTAAAGGAAGTGCAGGATGTACAGTTCAGGGATTCGGTATCCAAGCTTAACCGGATTTACTATCAGCCCATTTATTCTGGATCCTCAATCGGATCCGCTGATATTGACTCCCGCAGGCTGGCTGATACCGTAAAATATAAAAACGGGAAAAATTATAGTGTAAACCAGATCAGAATAAAGATTACTGATCCAATTTGGATTAGCCGATTGTTTGGACGTGATAGTACAGCAGCTAATTCTGGTAACAATGCATTCTACAAAGATTCGATATTCAAGCGTTTTTATAACGGGCTTGCAGTAGTGGCCAACGGAGGAGGAAACGGGCTATTGTATGTAAACATTGCAGACACAGCTACCAAGTTTGAAATACATTATAAGAAAAGAAATAGCGGAGTTACAGATACAGTTTATTCTGCCTTGAGGGTAAATTCCTCTTATGCCGACCCAACTACCAACGCACCATCCAGCACTGGCAATTTTGTAAGCCGTAACCGCAGTGGTTTTCCGGCTTCTGTTGCTAATGCAAATGAGCATTACCTGCAAACGGCACCTGGTACCTTTGTTAACATTAACGTGCCGGGTTTAGCCACTTTCCCTAACAGTATCATTCATCGTGCTGAAATCATTGTTGAGCAGGTGCCAGCTAATATCGTCACCGATTCTGCATTTTCAGCACCCAATTTTCTATACCTGGATCTAAAAGACACAGGAACAGCAAATAAGTATAAACCAATTTATTACGATTTAAACAGCAGTATCAGTTACGACCCCGATAATTTAACCCTGTACTACTTGCCTGTCGGCGGGCAAATCAATTATAGTTATTTTGGCGGTTTTAAACGCAAGAAGACCGATGCTACCGGAACATTTGACTACTATACTTTCAATATATCCAGGTATCTGCAGCATATGATAACCGAGCACAGACCTAATTATGGTTTCAGGCTGTATGCTCCATTTGATATTTCTTATCCTCAATATTCCTCCGAATTAATTCCATTCAGTAATAATATTGCTTATGGCAGACTAAAAATTGGCAGTGCTACCAATGTTAATCATCCGATAAAATTGAGAATCATTTACTCGAAACTGTAATATAATATAAAAATTACCTGACAAGCCCTCTTAAATAAAAAGGAGGGCTTTGTTCTTTAAACTATACAACCTTATCTTTGCAATCTTAAAAAAAAAATATGCCATATTTATTTACATCAGAATCCGTAAGTGAAGGACATCCTGATAAAGTTGCCGACCAGATCAGCGATGCGCTGATAGATAATTTTTTAGCTTTTGACCCAAGCAGCAAAGTTGCCTGCGAAACCCTCGTAACAACCGGACAGGTTGTACTGGCTGGTGAGGTTAAAAGTAAGGCCTATCTTGATGTTCAGGAAATTGCCCGTGGGGTTATCCGTAAAATCGGTTACACTAAAAGTGAGTATATGTTTGAGGCCAATTCATGCGGTATCCTTTCTGCTATTCATGAACAGAGTGGTGATATTAACCAGGGTGTTGACCGTAAGAAAAAAGAAGAGCAGGGTGCAGGCGACCAGGGGATGATGTTTGGATATGCAACCAACGAAACTGATAATTATATGCCACTGGCATTAGATCTTGCTCATTATATTTTAATTGAGATGGCTGCAGTGCGCAGGGAAAACAAAGAGATAAAATATCTTCGTCCCGATGCAAAAAGCCAGGTTACTTTAGAATACGATGATAACAACCGCCCTGTAAGAATTGAAGCCATTGTGGTTTCCACACAGCATGATGATTTTGCAAGTGATGATAAAATGCTTGCTAAGATCAAAAAGGATATTATCAATATTGTAATACCAAGGGTAAAGGCAAAATATCCAAAGTACAATCATCTTTTCAACAATAAAATAAAGTACCACATTAACCCAACCGGTAAGTTTGTTATTGGTGGCCCGCATGGTGATACAGGCTTAACAGGCCGTAAAATTATTGTAGATACTTACGGTGGTAAAGGTGCACACGGCGGCGGGGCGTTCAGTGGTAAAGATCCCAGCAAAGTTGACCGTAGTGCTGCCTATGCAACACGCCATATAGCCAAGAATTTGGTGGCTGCAGGATTATGTGACGAGATTTTGGTACAGGTGTCTTACGCAATTGGAGTTGCCCAGCCAACCAGCATCAATGTAGTAACTTATGGTACCGCTAAAGTAAATTTAACTGATGGAGAAATTGCAGATAAGGTAATGAAAATGCCTTGTTTTGATATGCGTCCTTATTTTATTGAGCAGCGTTTAAAACTGCGTAACCCCATATACAGCGAAACGGCTGCTTATGGGCATATGGGGCGTAAAAACGAAATCGTTGAAAAAATATTTACTTCGCCATATGGTAAGTCAATTAAAAAGAAAGTTGAATTATTTACCTGGGAGAAATTAGATGCGGTGAAGGATGTGAAAAAAATATTTGGTTTGAAATGATGAACAGAATAAAATATAAACCCTCTCCAACCAGAGAGGGTTTTTTATTTTATTGATACAAATCCGGCAAATCCTTTTAATCAACCCAAATCCCTGTTCAGACAACAATTAAACATAAATTTGCATAGTGAAAAATTTCAGACAACAACAGCATCGCCCCAAAAAAAATACACTGGTAGTTGGCCGTAAGGCTGTTACCGACGCTATGTTAACCGGTAAACAACTGGAACGTATTTACCTGCAAACCACGGTGCATGGCGAAGCCATAGATGAAATAAAGCGACTGGCTGAAAAAACGCAAACACCCATCAATAAAGTGCCTGTTGAAAAGCTGAACAACCTGAATGTAAGTAACCACGAAGGATGTGTGGCGATGATAGCCAAGGTACAATACCAGGATCTGCAGGATGTAATTTCATTTGTAGTGGAAAAAGGAGAAGTGCCCTTGTTTTTAATACTGGATGGGATTACCGATATCAGAAACATTGGAGGCATTGCCCGAAGCGCTTTTTGCTTTGGCGTTAATGCTATAATAATTCCTGATAAAGGCGTGGGTGCTTTAAATGAAGATGCGGTATTAACTTCTGCAGGAGCTTTAGAAGAGATTGCAGTTTGCCGCGTTAACAGCTTGATGAAAACTGTGGATGACCTGCACATGAACGGTATTAAAGTTTTTGCCAGTGAAATGAAGGCTGCAAAAAAAGTGTGTGAATTGGATTTAAAAGAACCTTGTGCTATCGTAATGGGTGGGGAGGAAAAAGGTATTTATCCTGCGTTGCTAAAAACATGTGATGAACAATTTCAAATACCCATGACCGGCGATTTTGATTCGTTGAATGTATCGGTGGCCACAGGTATTGTTTTGTATGAGGTGATGAAGCAACGGTCATCATAACCTTAACTACGTTTTGCAAACCTGATCCTGTATGCAAAAGATAATTTTATATACAGGTTATCATTCACACCGGCATCCACTTTTGTAATATGTTTTTCCCCTGTTCTTATCTTTCTTAGTAGTGAATGGCCTGCTTCTAAATTTAATACCAGGTCTTTATTCAGGTAAGTATCCAGGTAAATGCCTAATTGGTTTTCATCAATTCTCCAATAACCATTTAATTTTGTATAGGAATTAGTGATGGCTCTGAAATTTGCACCATAATAAAAATGTTCATTTATCTTATGCTCATAGGTAAGATTGCCCGGCAATACGCCAAATAAATTATTACGTTCATTTATCTTCCAGTCAATACTTGCAAGCGGCATCACAAATAAGCCAAACAGCTCATTGTTTATATAAAATCCCAGTTTCCAGATAAGGTTCTCATTTCTTTTGTTGCTCACTATGAAAGCACCGCCAACCTGCATTTTAGTTCTTTTGTTTATGCTACTGTCATTCATTCTCACAATGCCGGTAAGCAAAAAACTCCACTTGGTGTAAGGAATAGTTTTTGAAAGTGAAACCGGCAGTGCAACACTGTAATAACTTTGCCTGCTATCATTGTTGATTTGTGATGACCAGTTTTCGAAGAAGGGACTGAAGATGATTGCGTCTTTCTTATTCTTAAACTGTATCGGCAGGTTTGTTTCAAAACTGAAGTAATGGAGTTTTATATCATTTTTATTTTGGTTTATTAAACTCTTGTCCGGGCTGTTGGTATATTTCAACTTTGCAATATCCAGGTAAGGCTGTGCTGTAATGATGGTTGACGATATCAAAAACAGGGCAATTGACGGTATAAAGAAGAAGTATTTTTTCATGTCTGTTTTATTTTTATTTTGATGTGTACATTTTTATTTTTAACGTCGGGCAATCTTCAGACTAACAGAGATTTTTCATTTTCTAAATCTAAATAAAGTATCGACTGTTTTTTAATTGCAAAGCTGTTACCGATTTTAGACTTTGCATTTGTCGCCCGATCATCATTTTTTTAATTCCGGAAGGCAATAATTTATTCAATAGTAAGAATAATTTATTCATCTTTCCGGGAATGATGACTTCTCTGCAGTTTAGCAATCCGTTAATGGCTACAGGAGCCACTTCCTCCGGATTCAATACCGAATTGCGTGAAAACCAGTTTGAAGTTTTAAGTAATTGAATTATCGAAATATTGGTGTTCATGTTTCCGGGGCATATCACGCTAATACTTACTTCGCTATTTTTGAGTTCACGTTTTAAGCTTTTGGAAAAACAATAGACGAATGATTTTGTGGCTCCATAAACCTGTTTTTTGGGTAGATAAAAATAGGAACTCAGGCTGCCTACATTTAAAATATACGAAGGCCCATTGGCTTTAAGTACATCCAGGAAAAGATGCGTTAACAAGGTAGTAGCAATGATGTTCAGTTTAATTTGTTTACTGTAAAATTCAATGGTTCCTTCGCTGAAGAGCATGGTACTGCCTAACCCCGCATTATTAATAAGCATATTAACGCACAGTTTTCGATGCAATACTTCCTTATGTACCATCACGCAGCTCTCTTCCTGCGAAAGGTCTTTTTCAATAGCAATTACGTCAACTTCATAATTTCTTTTTATAAAATCGGCCAGGTAATGTATTTCTGGGCCGGGCAATGCCACCAGGATAAGATTCATCTTCCGGGTAGCACATTCAATAGCGAGTGCCTTTCCAAAACCTTCGCTGGCGCCGGTAATTAAGGTATATTTTTTATCTGGCATGATGTTGTGTTTTTAAAAAGTGAATGGTTTGTATAAGGGCTTCTTTAAAAGAAGTAGGCTGATAATGTAATTGCCGAATAGCTTTTTTATTGTCAAATTTTTTATTTATGAAAATGTGGCGTATCCCTTTAGATGTTATAAAAGGTTCTTTTTTAGTGATGAGGAATTTAAACCACTGAAAAACAGACAATACATTTAGTATGACCTTGGGTACCGGTATTAATTTTGCCTTTGATCCGGATAGTGATCTTAATTCTCTAAAGAAAGTATCGTATGAAACGTTTTCGCCACCCAGGATATATTTTTCTCCCCCTAACCCGTATTGCATGGCCAGTATATGGCCGGTAACAATATCATTTATAAAACAATAATTAGAGACAATAGTTATGGGTTTTGGGATAAAGGTGATTTTACTGTGTATGAATTTATCGATAATGCTGTTAACAGAAACTGGATGTGTTTCTATACCAGGGCCAAATACTTTTGATAAAGAAACAATGACAGTAAACAATCCCTTATGTACATATTCTTTAACCAGATTTTCGCCCATGTATTTGGTAAGCTCGTAATCATTATCAAAACTTTCAGTTCGGGGATCAGTTTCCTTTTTCGGGTAATGCACTGATGAACCCAATACTCCGCATGTACTTGTATAAACAAATTTCTTTACACCCAGGCTTAAGGCTTCGTCCAGTAAATTATGTGTACCCTTTACATTCACATTATAAAATACAGATGGGTCCTTGGCAAAAATTCTTACAACTGCTGCGGTATGATAAACTTGTGTACACTCCTTCATGGCCATCCTGATCGAGTCTCTGTCGGTTATATCTCCCCGAAAAACAATAATGTTATCATGCCTTGGAATATTTTTGGAATAAAGATTCCGGACTAGAATATGAACACGGTTACCCTGATTTGCCAAGGCTATGGCAAGCTCACGGCCAACATAACCTGTTGCACCTGTTACTAATATTTTCATGATGCTGCTGTTTTAGATGAATGGATATAATTTCTGTAAATATTTAATTCGAAAACGAGAGAAAAGCCCGTAT
>JBBQLS010000098.1:0-13137 GCA_038328115.1 Chitinophagales bacterium | reverse complement strand
TCTTGTTTTAGACCGGTATAATTGCGATTTACTTGTGCCTTCGCTGCAGTTTAATAGAACGGCTATTTCCCGGTGATTGTAGCCTTCAATTACATAAAGCATAAATATTTTTCTATAACCAGGCGGTAATTTTTTAACCATGCTGATAATATCTTTTTCAGCAAGCTTATCTGTTATTGAAATTTCAGTATCCTTCACCGCATGTAAAAGATCAGTATTATAACTGGTTACTTTTTTATTTCTCTCTCTTATCTGGCTTAGGGCAGTACGGGTTATAATGGTTCTTATCCATCCTTCAAACGATCCGTCGTGCCTGAATTTATGTAGATTTTTAAACACCTTTATAAAGCCGTCCTGCAAAACATCTTTTGCATCTTCTGCATTGTTATCGGTATACCTAAGGCAAACCTGGTACATTTTAGCAGCAAATTTGCTGTATAACACCTGCTGCATTTTAGGGCAACCGTTTATCGACTCATTTATCACTTGCGACTCGGTCAGATTTTCTGAAATGTAATCCTGCATTATTCCGTTCTTTAAGAATGCTAAAGTATCGGGTTTTGCAGGTGTTTATAAAATATTTCGATGAAGTGACAATTCCAGCAGTTAAAACGGTATTTGCTGGCAACGAATTTGGATAAATACAGCCTCGGCAGTTTTTAAATCCGTTAACCGTTTTGCAGTAAAATTTTTTGAAGCCTGTTCCTGGACCGGTAAAATTGAGATTTGCAGGTACCTTCACTGCATCCCAGTATTTCCGAGATTTCACGGTGGTTATAACCCTCAATTGCATATAGTATAAAAATCCTTTTATATCCGGGGGGTAGTCTTGTTATACTGCCTAAAATATCCTTTTCTGAAAGTTTAACATGTATGCTGTTTTCTTTGTCTTCGATTGAATCTACAAGTTCTACGTGATAACTATATTTTTTATTGTCTCTTATATGCGTAAGAGCGGTTCTTATCATTATCTTTCTCATCCACCCTTCAAAAGAACCCTGACTCCTGTAGCTGGCCAGGTTTTTAAATACCTTAATGAACCCTTCCTGTAATACATCCTCTGCATCGGCAGCATGTTTCAGGTAGCGCAAACATACATAATACATAGGTATAGCAAATTTCTGGTACAGTAATTTCTGCATTTTTCTATTACCAAGTAAAGATTCGCTTATTAAATAGGGCAGTGTAATAGTTGCAGGCTGTTCTAATAACATCGTGTTGTTGTTTGCTTAATAAAATTTTACCTTATTTATTGATATATCAGGATGCGTTTATTCAATATCATACCCTGATCAATGATCTAATAGATTGCCTAACGAAAGCAGCCGGGAACATTAAGAATCTCAGATTTTGCAACTTATGTTTACACAAAAGTGTGCATGTTGTAAACTCTTAGAAAAACATGAAAATATGCTTATTAAATAATCTTCCGGATTATTATTTTTCTTTCAGTTCTTCACCCGTAACAGGACTTGAAAATGCAGCCCCTATGTTTTTAATCAAGCTTGATATCGGTCCTTCCATTTTGTTTGTATTATCATCCAGCGTATTATCATGAAGTAATTTGCCCATTTTCAATTCGGCCGGTAAATACAACAATATATCATTTACCTGACCACTAAAAAAATCTTTTACTTCTTTTATACCGGCATCGGCAGCCAGGTTCTCTTTTGTAACTTTTACGGCTTCATTTGCAATGGCATTCATCTTAGCTACCGGATCTTCATTTGATTGCTGTGCGTATGCCGAAATTGTTTCTACAGCTTCTTTCCTGTTATCATCAAATATTTTAGCAACCCAATTGTCGCTGCTTTTTATGCTTAAAATTTCAGCCGCACCTTCATCAGTTTGTACATACTTGTACAAGGCTGTAAGCACTGCTGGTATTGCCGCCTGGCTAAATTTACTTATAACTTCTTCATCCTTATCAGTTACAGACTGTTGCGTACCAGGATCAATTTTTTTTAGTGGAGAAAAGCCTAAATTTTCCTGTATTGTTTTAATTAGATTGACTGACATGCTATTGCATTTAGATTAATAATCTGATTTAATAAATTATGATGAGTTAATTATTTACCGGTGTATTCTTTAATGGTGCTCAACACCGTTCTGATACCGTTTACATGTTGCTGTAAAATTGCTCTCACTTCATAATTGTCCTCAACCTGGTCAATGGCAAGACCGTAATTTTGCAGGGCAGTTTCTTCTGCTTTTATACAGGCTTCAATTACCTGTTCCTTTTGGCCATACCTAAACGTTGTTTTTAAATCCATCCAGGTGCGTTGCATTAAACTAAGTGTAAACTGGTCAATAGGGCATTCAGTCCCCATACTGTTTACCAGTGTCCTTAGTTCATCACTGTACCTGCCCCGTTGGTAACCAAATCGTTCCATTAACAGGGATAAGACACTGTCTTTAATTTTTTCTGATGCACTTAAGTATCCTTTTTTAGTATCATCTAACACGGCAATCAGGCTGTGTATGGCCAGGGTTATTTTTTGAGTGATAATTTGCATAGAAGATAGTTTACAATGTTTGTAGGAATTAAGGCAACATTTATACCAATTTTTTGTCAACGTTTTTTGGGGTGTAGGGATGATGGATTAATTTACCCAGTGGGGAAATTTTTTCCGGCACAGTTTACTATATAACACTAGGCATATGGTTGAGTTAAAATATTCCCTGCCGATGGGAATGCTATAATATTTTGACGGAATTTTATAAAAGAACCGATGGCTTTCCATACAGTTAACCCTTTCCTAAAAATTTTCTAAAATTATTGCCCTATAGCTGTTTCTGAGTATCTTGCCACCAAATAAAAGTACATGATGAAAAATTTATCCCTGGTATTAAATATCATATTGTTACTGGCTGTTGGTTATTTGTTTTATTATGATTTTTCGGGTAAAAAAACGGAGGCTGTGGCGGCAAAACTTAACAGCAGCTATCAGGTAGGAGATAGTAACGGGTACCGTCCTCCTTTGGCTTATGTAGAACTTGATTCGCTAAATGAGAAGATCACGTTTATTAAAGAAAGGCGTAAAGAACTTGAAGGAGAAATGAAAACCATTGAACAGGAGCAGCAAAACGGATACCGGGGACTACAGGAACAAAAAGATAATTTCTTAAAAAAAGGCGCTGCTATTACCGAAGAAGAGGCACAGGTATTTCAAAATAAACTGATAGACCAGCAGCAAAAAATTGATGCCCGTAAACAGGAGTTGAGCCAAAAGCTGAATGAAAAAAGTTTTGGTATAATGGAGGGCATACAAAAAAAACTCAGGGAGTTTTTAGCCGAATACAATAAGGATAAAAAATACATGTACATATTTACCACAGGCACCGGGCTCGATTATATGGTTTTCAAAGATTCGACGCTTAATATTACCAACGAAGTAATTAAGGGTATGAACGAAAAAATGAAAGCTGAAGCAAACAAATAATTTCCCGTAAATTCTATATCTTGTTGCTGTAAACAGGGCTGCCAACATCCTGAGCCTGCCGAAGGATAAAGGTTGGCAACTCTCATTAAACAGATAACTATGCCAGATCAAACTACAGCTTTTAAACCAACACTCGGTTTATTCGATTCCACCATGATTGTTGCAGGCTCTATGATAGGGTCTGGTATTTTTATTGTTAGTGCCGATATTACCCGCAACGTGGGTAGTGCTGGCTGGCTGATTGCCGTTTGGGTAATTACCGGGTTTATGACATTAACAGCTGCATTAAGTTATGGCGAGTTAAGTGCCATGTTTCCCAAAGCCGGCGGGCAGTATGTTTATTTGAAAGAAGCTTTTAACCCTCTTGCAGGGTTTTTGTACGGGTGGAGTTTTTTTGCTGTTATACAAACGGCAACCATTGCAGCGGTAGGTGTTGCATTCAGTAAATTCCTTGCTTATATTATACCTGGCCTCGGCCCTGAAAATATTTTAGCCGATCTTGGATTTATAAAGATCAATGCCGGCCAACTGGTTTCAATTACGCTTATCACTTTCCTTACTTATATAAATACCAAAGGCATACAGGGCGGTAAAATGATACAAACAAGTTTTACTGTTGTAAAATTACTCTCTCTGTTTGGTTTAATAATCTTTGGTCTTTTACTGGCTGCAAAAGGAAGTATCTGGCATGCCAACTGGAATAATGCCTGGCAAATGACAAGCAGAAATGCTGAAGGTGCTGTTATTGGTGGTGTTGCAGGTTCTGCTATATTGGGTGCTATTGCGGCTTCCATGGTAGGTTCTATTTTCAGCAGCGATGCCTGGAACAACGTAACTTTTATTGCCGGAGAAGTAAAAAATCCAAAACGTAATATCGGCCTTGCTTTATTTTTAGGAACATTGGTGGTTACCATTATTTATGTATCAGCCAACCTGATGTATGTAAGTGTATTGCCATTGAATGAAATTGCCTCTGCTCCGCAGGATAGGGTAGCAGTTGCTGCCAGCAAAGCAATATTCGGCAATATCGGCACCTATGTAATTGCAGTAATGATCATGATATCAACGTTTGGTTGTAATAATGGGTTGATACTGGCAGGTGCAAGAGTATATTACACTATGGCAAAAGACGGATTATTTTTTAAAAAGACAGGAGAACTAAATAAAAATAACGTACCCGGATTCGCATTGTGGATTCAATGCATTGTTGCTTCGGCATTGTGCCTCAGTGGTAAATATGGCGATCTGCTCGACATGATTTCATTTGTAGTTGTAATGTTTTATGCGCTAACCATACTCGGCATTTTTATCTTAAGAAAAAACAGGCCGGAAGCTGAACGCCCTTATAAAGCATTTGGTTATCCACTGTTACCAGCTATCTATATTTTAATGGCTATTGCCTTTTGCGTGTTACTGATTATTTACAAACCCGCATTCACGTGGCCTGGTTTAATAATTGTACTGGCAGGTATACCTATTTATTATATTGCAGTTGCCAATAATAAAAAAGAACAAGCGTAAAATGAATTTCGAAAAATTATTTCAGGATTTTACCCAACTAAAAGTTGCTGTAATTGGCGATACAATGCTGGATACCTATTGGTGGGGAAATGTTGAACGTATTTCTCCTGAAGCACCTGTACCTGTTGTTGCAGTAACTAAAAAAGAACAGCGCATTGGAGGTGCAGGTAATGTGGCTTTAAATATTGCATCCTTTGGTGCAGCAGTACACATGTTAAGTGTGTTGGGTAAAGATGATGATGGAGAACAGTTGACCCGTTTATTACAGCAAAATAAAATCAATACCCATTACCTGGTGTATAGTGAGCAACGCATCACCACTAACAAGATCCGTATTATAAGCCGCAACCAGCACATGATGCGGCTGGATGCTGAAATGGCCCATGATATGTCAGCGGATGATGAAGATCGCTTACTATATGCCTTTGAAAATTATATTGCAGCCGAAGATCCCGATGTGGTAATACTGGAAGATTATAATAAAGGAGTGCTTACCGAAAATGTTATCAAGCGGATTATTACGCTATGTAAAAAACATCAGGTTCTTACCGCAGTTGACCCAAAAAGAAAAAATTTCTTTGCTTACGAAGGCGCTGATATTTTTAAACCAAACCTTAAAGAAGTAAAAGAAGGGTTGAACATTTTAAGAGACGAAATAAACATCAGCGTATTGAAAGATATGCATCTGTTGTTGCAGGAAAAACTTAAGCACCATATTTCGCTTATCACTTTATCTGAAAAGGGTGTTTTTTATCAGCAGGAAAATGATGCCTGCATCATACCTACACATATCCGCAGCATTGCAGATGTAAGCGGCGCTGGCGATACTGTAATAGCTGTTGCCGCATTGGTTTTTGCCGCCACTTCCGATGCAAGGCTGATGGCCGAAATAGCCAACATCGCCGGCGGTTTGGTTTGCGAAGAAGTGGGAACTGTTGCTGTTAATAAAGAATTGTTGCTTAATGAATGTAAAAAGCTACTTGTCTAAATTTTTTGTTCCTTCTCTTTTTTTAACTGCTGTCTTTTTTCTGCAACCGCCAGCAGCCTGTTTAAATTAACGACCAGCTCAAAAAATATTTTCGCAATCACAAAAATCAATATAAATACTTTGCCTGCGCCAAAAGTTAAAAACATACTGCCCAGTATCACCACAAACTGCTGTACAAATATCCTCATGTAAGGTTCAAACATCAGCCTGCCGATGGATATGGTTTTGTAATTTCCCGTCATAAAAAAATCAAAGAAAGTCTGCAAGCTGTAGTATGCAATAAATATCAGCAGCATCAGTTTTCCGTTATCACCCAAAAGGGCCGGTATCCGGGAGTAACTGCCCAGCATTGCACCGTCAGGTATCATACCACTCACACCAAAAAATATTTGTGTTTGTACAAAAACAAAGAAACCATAGTGTATAATAAAAAAGAAAATAAAAAACCAGCCGCTTTGCATGGTAATGCTTCCGCCATTTTCCCAAACGTCGGTTTTCTTTACAAAAATGGTAACGCAGACCATTTTAAGTACGTTTATTATGCCAACAATCACGGTCTCCAGGCAATACACTAAAAATACTTCCGAAGCATTCCAGCCCTCAAACCAAACACCATACAGGGGAATAAGATTTACTGCAATCAGCAGCAGGTCACTAATAGATAATTTTCTTTTAAACATCAAATAAAATTGTAGCGGTTTATGCACGGAAATTAGATATTTTTGAGCAACATTTAAATACCCACTAACACGTATGCAACAATTCTCATTAGCCATCCATGGCGGCGCCGGCACCATACTTAAAGAAGATATGACGGCTGAACTTGAAAAAGCGTATTTAACCGGGCTGGAAGATGCACTGGCAGCGGGATATGCGGTGCTGGAAGAAGGTGGTTCGGCAGTAAATGCAGTCAAGGCGTCTATTGTAGTATTGGAAGATAACCTGCTTTTTAATGCAGGCCGTGGCTCGGTATTTACAAAAAAAGGTTTGCAGGAAATGGATGCAGCCATCATGGATGGAAAAGACCTGTCGGCAGGTTCGGTTGCAGGCATACGCAATGTACGCAATCCCATAGAACTGGCTACCGAAGTGATGCTGCACAGTAACCATGTTTTTTTAAGCGGAAAGGGAGCCAATGATTTTGCGATTAAGCAGGGAATAAAACTGGAACCCGATGAATATTTTTTCTCCCAGTTTCGCTACGACCAGTGGAAAGAAATAAGAGACAGTGATAATTATTCGCTCGATCATACGCATAAAGGTGTAGAAGAACTGATGAAGGATAAAAAATTTGGAACCGTGGGTGCAGTAGCATGCGATATTAATGGAAATATTGCCGGTGCAACCAGCACAGGTGGCATGACCAACAAAAAATATGGCCGCATTGGCGACAGCCCTTTAATTGGTGCAGGTACTTATGCAAATAATGCCACCTGCGCCATTAGCTGTACCGGCCATGGCGAGCCATTTATTTGTGCCGTAGCCGCACATGATGTAAGCTGCCTGATGGAATACAAGGGCATGAGTTTACAGCAAGCGATGAATGAAGTGGTAAATGTAAAACTGGTAAAAATGGATGGCGAAGGCGGCATGATTGGTGTGGATGCAAAAGGGAATGCGGCCATGATATTCAATAGCGCTGGTATGTACCGTGGTACGAAGAACAGTGCAGGTGAAAAAATTATTGGAATTTATAAAGATTAAAGTGTCAGGCCATTAAGTACGGTGCTACCAAAACAAAAGCACTTACCAATGGCCAGACACGTAAAGAGAAAAACTGTCTGGCCACTGCCGATATTTTTTTATTTAAAATTATTCTTAGTGGCCTGACAGCTACAGAAATACATGAAAAAATTTGCCGTTATTGTTGCCGGGGGAACGGGAACCCGCATGAACAACACAATCCCCAAACAATTTCTATTATTGAAAGGGAAGCCGGTTTTGTATTATACCATTAGCTCTTTTCTGCAGGCTTACGATGATTTGCAGATTATACTCGTTTTACCCGAAGAGCATGTTGCTGCCGGGCAAGAGATTATTGATGCATTTTTCGATTACAACCGCATACAGATAACCATTGGTGGCCGAACTCGTTTCCACTCTGTGCAAAATGGTTTGCAATTGGTGCAGGAAGAGGGAATTATTTTTGTTCACGATGCCGTGCGTTGCATGGTAAGCATTAATCTGATAAAGAGATGTTATGAAGCCGCCATAGAATCCGGCTCTGCCATACCGGTTATTGACTGTAAAGACAGTGTGCGTATCATTACAGAAGAAGGCAATGAAGCGGTGGAGAGAACAACCGTAAAACTGGTACAAACACCACAAACCTTTCACAGTAAAATTTTATTAACCGCTTACCAGATAGATTATAAAGATAAGTTTACCGATGAAGCAACCGTGGTAGAAGCATTTGGGCTGAAAGTACAATTGGTAGCAGGCGAGGAGAACAATTTTAAAATTACAAGGCCGGTTGATTTAATTATTGCAGAGCAACTTTTACTGGTAAACTGATTATTTTTTAATCATCTTATGAAGCAGGTAATTTATTCATTAATGATTGAAATCTTCATTCTTACATTTTCTTTCGGCCTGTCGTTCTTACCGGTTTTAACAGCAGCAATTTTATCAATTACATCAAGACCTTCAACCACCTCGCCAAAAATAGTATAATTCATATCCAGATGCGGAGTGCCGCCCAACGTGGCGTAAGTTTTCTTTTGCTCATCTGTGTAAGTGAAGTGTGGCGTTCTTTCATACTCAGCAATAGATACGGGATCTACCAATTGTCGCCTTGCATATTTTAAGCTATCCGTTTTTCCTTCGATATCAAGGCGTGTATAATATTTTTTTAGCTCCATGCTTTTTCCGCTGAATGCCACATTGTAATTGATCTTTTGCACAATATCTTTATTTATCCGTATCTCGGCTTTTCGTAAGGCGATTGAATCATAGGTCTTACCCATCACGATATAGAATTGGGAACCCGATGATTCTTTGGCTGGATCAACTTCATCCTCTTCTCTCGCTGCAGCAAGCATACCTTTCTTATGATATAGCTTTTTATTGAATTCGGCAGGTATCCAATAATCAACATCTCCATAACCTAAGGCTGCCGTATCGTTTGCTGATTTACTATCGTAATCGCCACCCTGTATCATAAAATTATTGATCACTCTGTGAAAAAGTAAGCTGTCGTAAAAACTCTGCTTAACCAGCTTAATAAAATTTTTGCTGTGCAGGGGAGTTTCTTTAAAAAGTTTCACTTTCATATTTCCGTATGGGGTGCTGATGAGGATTGTTTCTTTGCGATAGGTTTGAGCTGCGGAATGGTTAGTGCCAATAAAAAGCAGGAAACTAATTGTTATTAATAAATATTTTGCCATGCTGTGATGATTGAGTTTATAAATGTATCATATTTTCTTCATCCATTTTAAATAAGCAGGCAATCTGTTTAATAGTACAGCAGTATACCTTTCTTCTACAGCACCAAAACTGCTGTAAAAAAAAGCAAGACTGGAAATATCTGAACCTTCAAAATCCAGTAACAGGTTTTGCCCGGCATGGTCTTTTATAAAAGCATTGATTAGCGCATGAGATGCACCCAGTGTTTTTCCGTTGGGATGGTTGCCCACCATAATATAATAGGCCCTGCCATGCGAAAAGAAAAAAACGGCAGAGGCCATTAACTGTTTTTCGCCGCCGTCTGGCCTTCCGGCCAGCGGCAGATAAACGCCGTATGTTGTTGCTTTTTCATCGGTATGCAATAACTCATAAATTTTTTCAAACCGCATAAAATCATCGTCAGTAACCGCAGAGAATTTGCCGGCCTGTTCTTTTGCCAGTTGCACAACTTCGGCAATGGCAATATTTTTATGTGTGCTCAGGCCAAACTGCTCACTCTTTTTAATATTGCGTTTTATATTATAGCGGTAAGCTTGGTATAACAATTCGTAATCGTCATTCAGATTTAATACATAATTCATCCTTTCATACAAATCAAAGTTGGGAAGTTTAAAAATATTACCGGGGTTAAAATAAATATCCCAGTATTTAAATTTTGCAGGTATGGCTTTTAAAAAAGCATTGACTGTTTCTGCTGTTATTGCATTTCCAAAAATGCCCAGGCAGGCTGTAAACGGTGGCTGGTATAAATAATGAACGCCGTATTTTTTGTTCCAGGTAAGCGGCATCACCGCTTCGTAATCATTTAATACAAGCGCATCCCAGTTTTTTGCCATTGCATCTAAATAGTAAGAGCAGGCATATATCAATCCATTGGCTGCCTGGTTAATGCATGCATCCCATTTTGTTTTATCAATCTGTTGATATGTGCGATAACTGATTTCCATATTTAAAATGGAATTTGCGGAACCCATTTTTTCAGGTTGATATTTTGCAGATCAATACTAAAAGCTACGTTTTTAATAAATTTTGCAAATCCTTTTTCAGCGATGGTGGAGTTAAAATAATCCTTATACTCTTTGCTATATAAAATGGGCACATAAATATTTACAACATTTTTAAACAAAGAAAGCTGCAGGCCGGCATCATAAACAAACCTGCCGGTGGGTGCATTTTTTTTCCAGGCACCGGCATAAGTACCTATATCAAAAAATGCTTTGATGGGCAGTTTAAAAGGCAGAACGGCTAATGGGTTTATGGCTTTAGGTATGGTTGTGGTAAAATTTGCTGCTGCCAGCCAGTCATCACTCTTGCCTATCTTATTGCTTAAATAATCGGTGCGAACTTTAAAGCCTCCATCTCTGATCATAATCTGCTGACTCGAAAATTTTTGAAACTCACTGCGGCCAACAAAATAATTGCTGTAGGTATAATCTTCGTAACCTTTTGGCCCGGTCATATTCAGTTGGTAACGGTCTGTTTCAAACTGCCTGATAAATGTTTTTTCGCCCAGGTAAAAAAACTTGCCGGCAAATAACCGTACATCTATACCACCGGCTTTGGCGTAATTAAAATAATAGTTGCCGGTAAAAGTAAGCCTTGCAAAACCTTCACCCTGCTCAGCCTGTAAGGTACCCCGGTAAGGATATAGCTTGCGGCTGTTTTCAATAACAAACTGTAACTGGTTTACATACCGGGTTACTGTTGGGTAAGTAATTATGTCAACCTGGTTAACGGTATCTCTCGTAAATAGAAGCCCCTGTTCACTCATTAAAAAAGTTTTCCATTGTATTAACTTAGTAATGCTGCTGCGTGGGTTTTTGTTGGCAAAAACATATTTAAGCGATGAAACTATTTTTGAAAACCGTTGCGGATGCGTGGTATTGGTTGAGTCGGTAAAATTATCGCCTGTAAAACTTGAACCGGCAAGAGCAATCTCCATTTTTTGCCCACTATTACCAGGGTACAGCGAATAACTTACCCTGCCAATGCCATTAAAATGCTTGCTTTTGGTTGCATACAAAGGTGCCACTACAAACTGTAATTTGTTTTGCGGTAGTGTATAGTTATGCACCAACACCCCCAGCATGTACTTGTCGTAAAAATTATAACCAATGGCCGGCATTGCAAAAATGTAATTATGTTTATCTGTTTCTTTAAGGCTGAAAAAAGAGGCAAAGCGTATGTCTTTTTTTTGCGTTGATTTTTTCAGCTCTCCTTTTTTATTCAGCAAAGCAAAAATAGCATCTACGTTTTTACCGCTGACTTCTTCTACTACTTTTTTAAAATCTTCGGGGTAAGGGTGTTTAAACTGCCAGCGTTTGTAATATTCCTGCATACACTTATCAAACATATCCTTGCCCAGTTCATCTTCCAGTAGCTTCATCCAGTCACCGGTTTTAACATAGGTAACCATATTGTAATTGAAGGCGGTCATTTTTTCGGAAGGCGTTTCAATTGGCTGGTCTTTTTTTATCGCAATTGCAGTTTGCAATAAAGTATGCTGCAGGTCGTCGGGTAATCTTTTGTTTATAAAAGAAAATTTTGTTTTTATGATGTCAATATTTGTATTGCCATATTGCTGCAGGGCATAGCGGTTGTCGTAATAGGTATTCATACCTTCGTCCATCCACGGATGTGTACGTTCGTTGGTTGCTAAAATCGCCTCAAACCAGTTATGACCTACTTCGTGATTAATTACATAGTCCAGCATCTTTTCAGAGCCGCCATCATCCAGCAGTGTAATGGTGGGATATTCCATACCGCCGCCATTGCCACCATCAACCACACTAACCACGTTAAAAGGATATTCGCCCAACCAACGGCTTTTGGTAAGTACGGCTCTCTTCATCATGGTTATGCAATTGGTCCAGTTTTCCTGGTGTTCGGAATAATAGAAAGCCTGCAATTTTATTATTTTTCCCGAGGGTAATTGCAGCGTATCAGTTTTTACAGAAAAAGTTTTATCGGCAAACCAGGCAAAATCGTGTACGTTGTTTTGTTTGTACAGCAATGTTTTTGTTTTGGTTGATGATGACACTTCATCGTCTTGCGGTTTATTTTTTTGTCCTTTTGTTGCTGTGGGTTTTGTTTTCTTTTTTATTTTTGGTTCTTTGCTGAAAGTTTTTTTATTTTTTAGCCAGTTTATTTCTGATTCATTCTGCAGGTCGCCGGTAGCAGCTACTATATAATTATCGGGCAATGTTATCTGAACTTCGTAATTACCAAACTCAGCATAAAATTCTCCCTGGTCAAGATAGGGGATAGGATGCCATCCTTTTCTATCGTAAACGGCAGGTTTGGGATACCATTGCGTTATTTGATAAGCCTGATCAACATGTCCGCCTCTCGAAAAATTGTAAGGCAGTTTTACATGAAAAGGCGTTTCAATTTTTGCACTGCTTTTTGGTGCAATGGGTTTTGGCAATAAAAGTTTGACGATATCCTGGTGTTGCGGATGGTCTTCGGTTTTTACCACTTCGCCATTTACTTTAAAATCGAGCCGGTTTATGTAGCCACGTTTATCGGCATTGCTGAAATAAAAATCAGTACTTCCGTTTTCAAGCGTTTGGTCGGTAAAAGCTGTCTTATCATTTTTATAGGCATTGGGCCACAAATGTATCCAGATGAAATATAAAGTGTCGGGAGAATTGTTATAATAATCCATCTTAACAAAACCATCCAGCGTATTATCAACATCATTGAGGGTTACATCAATTTTGTAGTTAACCTGCTGTTGCCAGTAGCCCTGAGCTTTGTCGAAGGGTTGGCAATATGCAA
>JBBQLS010000097.1:0-13140 GCA_038328115.1 Chitinophagales bacterium | reverse complement strand
GAAGATTTTGATTGGTTATCCTGCACAAACCTGGCAGTAATTCCATGGGCATTAAATACTCTTTCACTGTAACTCTCAAAAAAATAACCCCGGCTGTCTTTTAAAATAGTCGGTTCAAAAATTATGAGTCCGGGAAATTCGGTTTTTATGAGTTGCATGTTTAATTCTGAAATTAAGTGCTTAAATTTTTACTGTCAGCCTGAGCTTGTCGAAGGCGGTATAAACTGAATAATGCCCTTTTATTATCAACCCGCCTTCGACAAGCTCATGGCTGACAACTTTTAAACTAATACCTGTTAAGAATACATTTTTTTAAAAAACTTAATTGTTTCCTCCAGGCCAGCTTCAAATCTTTTTACAGGTTCGTAATCAAGTAAATTTTTTGCCAGCGAAATATCGGCCAATGAATCTCTGATATCACCAGCTCTGGGCTCCCTATAGGTTGCGGCGAAATCACTTTTTAAATAATCTACGCAGGCATTGTACAAGTAGTTTACAGAAAAATTTTCGCCCACCGCAACATTATACACTTTGTTAAATGCTTCGCCATTATCAGTAAGCATTCCTTTTATATTTATTTGCACCGCGTTGTCAACAAAAGTAAAATCACGGGTTTGTGCGCCATCGCCATTTATAAAAACTTCAGTGCGGTTCATAATGTTTTTTACAAATAAGGGAATCACGGCAGCATAGGCGCCGTCAGGATCCTGGCGTGGCCCAAAGATGTTGAAATACCGGAAGCCCATCAGCTTAATACCATACACATCGGCAAAAACCTGTGCATACAATTCGTTTGTTTTTTTTGTGGCTGCATAGGGCGACAAACATTTGCCAACCTTGTTTTCCTGTTTAGGTAAGGTAGGTTCATCACCATAAACAGAGGATGACGAAGCGTACACAAACTGTTTAATGTTATTATCAATTGCAGCTTTAAGCATGTTTGCAAAGCCGCCAATATTTACTTCGGTAAAATAAACAGGCTCTTTAATGCTGCGTGGTACACTGCCCAATGCGGCCTGGTGACTAACATAATCCATTCCTGCACAGGCCTGATTACAGGTGTCTATATTCCTGATATCGCCTTCTATAAATTCAAATTGGCTGTATTGTTTTAAAATATCGAGATTAGATTGAAAACCGTTTGCCAAATTATCAAGTACCCTTACTTTTTTAGCCCCATTTTTTAAAAGGTATTCTGATATATGGCTGCCAATAAAACCGGCGCCTCCTGTAATTAAAAAGGAAGACTGACTTAAATCTTTTGTATGAAATGTATTACTCATGATTTTACTCCTTCAATCTTTATACTCCCCATTCCAATTCCCTCTCTTTTGGAGAGGGGTTGGGGTGAGGCCCCTACAGGCTCCAGTATTTTCTGCTTGTTATCTTATTGCGGTAAATCCCTTTTAAATCGGCAACAATTGCATCTGGCTTTGTTATAGATGCAAAATAGTTATCGTCCAATTTTTTATAATCATCGTGCGGCACTGTAACCAAAACTGCATCATAATCATTACTCAGTTCGGGTGTAAGTTCAAAACCATATTCATGCATCAACTCTGTACTTTCGGCATGTGGGTCTGTTACATGTACGTTTAATGAAAAAGCTTTCAATTCCTTAATTACATCAGCCACTTTACTGTTCCTGATATCGCTCACGTTTTCCTTAAAAGTAGCGCCCATCACCAGTACTTTGGCATCTTTTACATTACCGTTGGTTTGAATGATGTTCTGTAAAATTTTTCTGGCAACATAACCAGCCATGGCATCATTGATATAACGGCCAGCTAAAATTACCTGTGAGTTGTAACCTAATTGTTTTGATTTGTAAGTAAGGTAATAAGGATCGACTCCAATACAATGTCCGCCTACAAGACCGGGCTGAAACTTTAAAAAATTCCATTTGGTACCGGCGGCTTCCAATACTTCGTAGGTATTGATGTTCATTTTATCAAAGATGATGGAGAGCTCATTCATCAAAGCAATATTCAGATCACGTTGTGTGTTCTCAATAATTTTTGCAGCTTCGGCCACTTTAATGGAAGAAGCTTTGTGTACACCGGCCTTTACAACCAATTCGTAAACTTTGGCAATCGTATCAAGACTTTCAGCACAACAACCACTCACTACTTTGATGATAGTGCTTATGGTATGTTCTTTATCGCCCGGGTTTATTCTTTCGGGTGAATAACCGATCATATAATCTTCGGTCATTCTTAAACCGGATAATTTTTCAATGATGGGTACACAATCTTCTTCGGTACAACCGGGATAAACCGTGCTTTCATAAACCACATAATCTCCTTTCTTAATTACCTTTCCAATGGTTTCGCTGGCCCGAGTAACAGGAATCAGATCGGGTACATTGTGTTCATCAACAGGCGTAGGCACTGCAACAATGAAAAAATTCGCTTTGCGTAAAATATCCAGGTCATTGGTGAATTCTATATCGCATCCGTCAAAAGCTTCCGATTCCAGTTCCTGGCTGGGGTCAATTTTATTACGCATCATTTCAACACGCTCTGCATTGATATCAAAGCCAATTACTTTTATCTTTTTTGCAAACTCCAGCGCAATAGGCAGGCCTACATAGCCAAGGCCAATAACTGCCAATGTCTTTTTCTTTTCTAATAATTCGTTGTACATAATATGCTTTTGACCTCACCCCAACCCCTCTCCAAGGGAGAGGGAACTGGAAGGGGCAGTTTATTTATACAGGGTATTTTATTTAGTGCTTTCAAATTCCTTGGGTAGTTTATTTAATTCTTCTTTTGGTAAATTTTTAAAATACTCATAAGTTATTTTTAAACCATCGGCTCTTGATACTTTTGGTTCCCATCCCAGCAGTTCTTTTGCTTTTGTAATATCGGGCTGGCGCTGCTTTGGATCATCTGTAGGCAATTCCTTAAAAACAATTTTTTGTTTGGTGCCGGTTAATTTTATTATTTCTTCGGCAAAATCAAGCAGCGAAATTTCATCAGGATTTCCGATGTTAACCGGTTCTGAATAATCACTCATCAACAGTCGGTAAATACCATCAACCAGATCATCTACATAACAAAAACTACGGGTCTGGCTGCCATCACCAAAAACAGTAAGGTCTTCGCCTCGCAATGCCTGGCCAATAAATGCAGGTAACGCACGGCCATCATTCAGGCGCATTCTTGGTCCGTATGTATTAAATATCCGTACTATCCTGGTTTCAACATAATGAAAAGTATGATAAGCCATGGTGATGGCTTCCATAAAACGTTTGGCTTCGTCGTACACACCACGCGGACCAACAGGATTTACATTGCCCCAGTATGCCTCGGTTTGCGGATGCACCAAAGGATCGCCATACACTTCACTGGTTGATGCAACCAGTATCCGTGCATTTTTCGCCTTCGCTAATCCCAAACAATTATGGGTACCCAACGAACTTACTTTTAAAGTCTGAATGGGGATTTTTAAATAATCTATCGGGCTGGCGGGAGAAGCAAAGTGTAAAATATAATCAAGCTGACCAGTAACATGAATGAATTTAGAAACATCGTGATGATAAAATTCAAACTCTTTTAATTTAAAAAGATGCTCGATGTTTTTAAGATCGCCGGTAATTAAGTTATCCATACCCATCACATGGAATCCTTCTTTAATAAATCGGTCGCAAAGATGTGATCCTAAAAAACCTGCTGCCCCTGTAATTAAAACTTTTTTTGTTGCCACTGATAAAGTTTAAGATTATGGTTTAATTGTTTTTCTTCCCACACTCACATAATAAAAACCAAGTTCTTCCATTTTATTCAGGTCGAAAAGATTTCTGCCATCGAAAATTACTTTATTTTTCAACAATGAAGCGATGTTATTAAAATCGGGTGTACGAAATTCACTCCATTCAGTTGCTATCACCAATGCATCGGCATCAGTTAATGCATCATACTGGCGTTCGGCAAAATATATGGTATCGTTATAAAGTGCTTTTACATTGTTCATGGCTTCGGGGTCATAAGCGCTTACAGCAACACCTTCAGCAAGTAATGCATCAATAATAGTTAAAGCTGGTGCTTCACGAATATCATCTGTATTGGGTTTAAAAGCCAAACCCCAGACGGCAATTTTTTTCCCTTTTAAATCATTATTGAAATAAGTTTTTATCTGAGGAATCAAATGCAGTTTCTGCTTTTCATTTACATCCATTACCGCATCCAGTATTTTAAACTCGTAATTAACATCGGCCGATGATTTTGCCAGTGCCTGCACATCTTTTGGAAAGCAACTGCCGCCATAACCTATACCGGGAAATAAAAATCTTTTTCCAATACGCTCATCGCTGCCGATACCTTTACGAACCATATCTACATCGGCACCTAACAATTCGCACAGGTTTGCAATCTCGTTCATGAACGTGATCTTGGTTGCCAGAAAAGAATTAGCAGCATACTTGGTGAGCTCCGCACTTTTTTCATCCATGTATATAATTGGATTTCCCTGGCGCACAAATGGCAGGTACAAATCGTTTAATACTTTTTTGGCCCTTTCAGATGTAGTGCCAATTATCACACGGTCTGGTTTCATAAAATCATCAACAGCCACACCTTCTCTTAAAAATTCAGGATTTGAAACAATATCAAATTCAACGGTTGCATTTTTTGCAACGGCTGCATGTACTTTATCGGCAGTGCCAACAGGCACGGTACTTTTATCAATAATAATTACATACTCCGAAATTATCTTTCCCAGATCATCGGCCACGCCCAAAATATATTTTAAATCGGCGCTACCATCTTCACCAGGCGGTGTGGGTAGTGCAAGGAATATGATTTGTGCACCGGTAATGCCTTCTGCTAAATTTGTTGTAAAATGAAGACGGCCTTCTTTCTGATTACGGAGAAATAATTTTTCCAGACCGGGTTCATAAATGGTAAGCTGACCGCCATTCAATTTGTCAATCTTAGTAGTATCAATATCAACGCAGGTAACAGTGTTGCCTGTTTCGGCAAAGCATGTGCCTGTTACTAATCCAACATAACCAGTTCCTACTACTGCAATTTTCATTTGTTATTTGTTATTCGTTAAATGTTATTCGTTACTGCTATTTTTTGCCTGCAGTTTTATTTTTTTTAGATAGTTGATATATCCTTTTAAAATAGCAAGGTATTTATTTATTTGTTCTCTTTTATTGCTTAACTCTTCTGAAGAAATATAACCTTCTTCTGTTGCTATAATTAAATGGTCAATTGTTTCATATAAAGATCCTCTGCTGATTCTGCAAAACTGAATGTTTTCCTGATAATTAAACCTTCCATAACCTTCCGCTATATTATTCGTAACAGAACGAAGGCATCTCATCAGCTGGTCTTTCAATTTATATTCTTCATGCTTCGGAAAATTGTTAATGATAGATTTTAAATCTTTTCTTAATAGAACTGCCTCTTTCCAGCAATTTAATTCTTCAAATGATTTTAAATTATCCATGTTACAAACCTATTAACTAATAACCAATAACAATTAACGGTTCACAAATTCTAAAACTTTTGATACAATAAAACCCTGTTGTCCTTCATCAAGTTCGGTATGTATGGGTAAAGAAATTACTCTTTCAGTTAAACAATCTGTTACCGGTAATTCAAATTCACTTCCTCCAAATGCATCAAACATCTTTTGCCTGTGTGCCGGAACAGGATAGTATATCATAGATGGTACGCCTTGTTCTGCCAGGTATTGGTTCAGCCCGTCACGGTCAACTCCGTTTAAAATTAAAGTGTATTGATGAAATACGTGTTTATTATTGCCATCTCTAAACGGAATTGTTATGGATTTATTTTCTGCAAAGGCGTTATCATAAAAATCTGCTGCTTTTCTGCGGGCAGCAATGTATTCATCTAAATGCTTTAGTTTAATGTCCAGGATAGCGGCCTGCATGGCATCCAGCCTGCTGTTGCAGCCAACCACATCATGGTAATAGCGTTTGCTTTGCCCGTGAGATGCGATCATTCTTAACTTTGCAGCCAGTGTATCATCATCGGTAAACATAGCACCACCATCGCCAAAAGCTCCCAGGTTTTTAGAAGGGTAAAAAGAAGTGCAACCTATTTGCCCGATGGAACCAGTTTTTTTTACCGTACCATCGCTGAAAGTATAATCACAACCAATTGCCTGTGCATTATCTTCAATTACCGGCAAATTGTGTTTTGCTGCAATGGTCATAATTTTCTCCATATCAGCCGCATGCCCGTAAAGATGTACAGGAACAATGGCTTTTGTTTTTGGAGTGATGGCTTTTTCAATCGCTTCCGGATCTATACAAAAGGTCTTTGGATTTACTTCAACAAAGACCGGCTTTATGTTTAGCAAAGCTGCAACTTCAACTGTTGCAATATAAGTAAAGGAAGGAGTGATCACTTCATCACCGGGTTGCAGGCCCAGCGCCATCATGGCTATCTGCAAAGCATCGGTGCCATTGGCACAGGGAATACAGTGCCTGCTGCCATGGTACTTTGCCAGGTTTTCTGCAAAATCATTTACTACTTTACCACCAATAAACATCGAGCTTTCCATTACTGCAATAACAGCAGCATCCACTTCGGGCTTAATTTTAAGGTATTGTGTTTTGGTATCAACCATTTGTAAAGGCCTCATATAAGTTATTTTATGCGCCGCAAAGATAAGGATTCAGTGGGCAGTTGGCAAAAGGCAGTTAGCAGCCTGCAATTAAGGGTTTACAGAAACCAACTGGCTTTTTGTGGTTACTTATTGCCAAAGTATAAAAGCAAATAGCAAAGCGATTTTTTTATATAGATTTGCTGATAATAATATGCTAAGTAAATTTTTATACAACCTTTTTCTTTTTCTGTATTCATGCGGAATACGTGTGGTGGCAATTGCAAATCCTAAAGCAAGAAAATGGATCATTGGCCGCCGGGATATTTTCGCTGCGATTAACTCAAAACTTAAAACTCAAAACTTAAAACCGATTTGGATGCATTGTGCCAGCCTGGGCGAATTTGAGCAGGGCAGGCCGTTGCTGGAAGAGTTGAAAAGTAAAAATTCACAAGTAAAAATAGTGCTTACTTTTTTTTCGCCATCGGGTTATGAAGTAATGAAAGATTACGGAGGAGCAGATTTTATTTTTTACCTGCCGATGGACTCGCCGGTAAATGCAAAAAAGTTCCTGGATGCGGTGAACCCATCATTGGTGCTTTGGGTAAAATATGAATACTGGTTTTATTATCTGTCAGTTTTAAAAGAACGAAATATTCCTACATTACTGGTATCAGGCATCTTCAGAAATAATCAACCTTTCTTTAAATGGTATGGCGACAAATGGAGAAAAATGCTTGGAAGTTTTTCCCATTTTTTTGTGCAGAATAATGAATCGAAACAATTATTGGAAACGCTTGGATTTAATGAAAACATTACCCTGAATGGTGATACAAGATTTGACAGGGTGTTAGAAATTGCAGATCATTTTACCCCCATTTCGGGCATTGAAAAATTTTGCGGCGATAGCCAGGTAATTGTTGCAGGCAGCACCTGGGAAGAAGATGAAATTGAGTTATTACATTTTGTAAACGTGCATAAAAATGTAAAATTTATTATTGCTCCGCATGAGATTGATAAAGCCAATTTAAAGGATGTTAAAGATGAATTTCCATATTCAATATTTTATTCGGAATTGGAAAAACAACAGCCAACAACGATCAACGATCAACATCTGGCTCCTAACGTTTTAATAATAGACAATATCGGTATGCTTTCACGCCTGTACAAGTATGCAACTGTAACATACGTTGGTGGTGGTTATGGAGCTGATGGGGTACATAATGTGCTGGAAGCGGCTGTGTATGGTAAGCCGGTTGTTTTTGGGCCGGTGTATGAAAAATTTGATGAAGCAATTGGATTGGTAAATGTCGGTGGCGCTATCAGTATTGATGGCGGACCTGTTAAACTGGAAGCTGTTTTAAACAGTTTGCTGCATGATGAAGCAGAAAGAAAAGAAATGGGAGAGGCAGCAAAAAAATATGTGATTGACAATGCCGGAGCATCAAAAAAAATAATTCAGTTTATTCAGGAAAAGCGCCTTTTAACCAATAGATAAAACTGGTTAACCATCTCATTACCTGCATCCCATCCATTTTTAACTTTCAGTTCTCTTTGTATCCAGTATTCAGCCTCTGCAAAAATGGAAAAACTATTAATGGTTTTTATACTTCTTTCATAAGCAACTTCATCACCGCGGAATAATTCGTTGATAAATAAATACCGGTCATTTACGCCAATCGCTTTTCTCAAATCTCTTACCGGTACTTCCGTTAGAGTATCACCCAGATCAATTTTAGATTGACTGAGTTTTTCATTTAAAGATGCATGGTTGTTTGCCGCAGATTCATTGATCTCTTTGATTACATCTTCTTTTTTTAGTTCGGGTTTATAATCTTGCTGGTGTACAAGAGTAGGTACATCTTCTTCCGGTTCAAAAACAATTGGTGGTTTTTTATGAGCACTTACCTGATGCAATGCTACTGCGTTGCGCTTAATTTCTTCCAGTTCGGCTTCAATTTCAGCTTCATCTACCTGCAAAATTTCAACGGTTCTTTCTTCGGCAACTGGTTGTACTGTTTCAGTAATATTGTTTTTTAGTGGAGTATCTACCGGGTTAAATTGATTAGAAATTATTACAGACACAGATTCCTGCTGAAACGCAGGCGCATTATGCTGCTGCAGGTGCAGTAATTCTGCCTGTAGCATCTGAACCGTAAGCAATAACTGATCGGCCGTAGCCTGTTGCGCAAACTGATCCTGTAGTTTTTTTAGGAGTGTCTCCACTCTTTCCATGATATTATTATACTTTTGATGCCCATACTTGAAGAGGCAACCGTTAAAAATTTAACTTGCCTGTAAGTTACTAACTGATTTTTAAAAAAAATACTTAAATGTTTATAGAGCCTAATTTAAAAGGAGAGCGAAGAGGTTGGATTGAAGTGATTTGCGGCAGCATGTTCAGTGGTAAAACAGAAGAACTGATAAGGCGGTTGAAAAGAGTGAAGATTGCCAACTTAAAGGTTGAGATATTTAAACCATCAATAGATGTGCGTTATGATACACAGAAAATTGTAAGCCATGATACTAATGCCATTCAGTCAACTCCGGTTGATAGTTCGCAGGCTGTTTTATTACTTGCCCAGGATGTAGATGTAGTTGGCATTGACGAAGCACAGTTTTTTGATGCTGAGATTGCCAATGTTTGTGAAGCACTGGCGTTAAGAGGCATCAGGGTTATAGTTGCCGGCCTTGATATGGATTACCTGGGCAGACCATTCGGCCAAATGCCCCACCTGCTTGCCAAGGCAGATTATATAACCAAGCTGCATGCCATTTGCCAGGTTTGCGGCAATATTGCAAACGTGAGTTACCGCAAAATAGCCGAAGGCCCGCAGGTGCTTCTGGGCGAAAAAGATATTTACGAACCCCGTTGCAGGCATTGTGTACAGCTAAAGGATTAAATATTACCATGGTTAACCGCATTGTTACACTTTTAAAAAAAGATATACTGCTTGAGTTCAGGCAAAAGCATACTTTTTACGGCGTACTGCTTTATATAGCTTCTACCATTTTTGTACTTTATTTATCTATCGAAAGTCCGGATGCCAATGTCTGGAACGGGCTTTTCTGGACTATCCAGTTATTTATATGTGTAAATGCGGTTGCAAAAAGCTTTTTGCAGGAAAGCAGGGGGCGAATGTTATATTTTTATGCAATTGCTTCACCGGTTGAATTTATTGTTGCTAAAATGATTTACAATCTGCTGCTGATGATTGTGATGAGCCTGCTGAGCCTGTTTCTTTTCACCATTTTTTTGGGCAATCCGCTTCAAAACAGTTTATGGTTTGTAGGGATAGTGGTTTTGGGCGGTGCCAGTATCAGCATTGTGTTTACTTTAATGAGTGCTATTGCCGCAAAAGCCCAGCAAAATGCTGCGTTGATAGCTATTTTAGGATTTCCGGTAATATTGCCCCAGCTATTGCTTTTAATGCGGCTTAGTAAAACAGCATTTGCAGAAGTGTTTAGAGAAGGGGCGGTGATGCAACTGGCAGCACTCATTGGCGGATTGGATATTCTGGTTATTGCTATGGCTGTAATTTTGTTCCCATATTTATGGAAAGATTGATTGGTTAGAGGTAATAAGTTAGGGGTTGATAGTAAGGCGGATTGTTATTAAAAAGATAAATGCTTTTATGTCTTACCTTAATCAATTTGAAAAGAAAGGACAGAAATTCCAAAACAGAAAAAATAACCCCTAACTATTTACCCTTAACTCCTAACTTCCTTATCTTTGCCGCACTAAATAAATTTCTTTTTTTGAAGAAAAACTGGTGGAAAATATTATCCCTTCTTTTACTGATCTACACGGTTGTTGCCGGATACTTACACAAAGTGCCTGATTTGCCAATCATTCACCAATCAATACGCAACCTTTATTTTCATGTGTGTATGTGGTTTGCTATGATGATACTCTTTATCGTCAGTTTTGTTTACAGTATTAAGTACTTGCGTGGGTTTAATCTGCGTAACGATATTTATGCCAATAATTTTGCCGCTGTGGGCACCTTTTTTGGCATATTGGGTTATTCTACCGGTGCTATCTGGGCCAATTATACCTGGATTACCGACCAAAGCCAGTCTTTAGGAAGTGTTTTAAAAGAACCTAAATTAATAGGCGCAGCCATTTCCCTGCTTATTTATGGCGCTTACTTTGTTTTACGGGGCTCGTTTACCGATATGGATAAAAGGGCCAGGATAAGTGCTGTATATAATATTTTTGCATTTGCGTTGCTGTTTCCCAGTATCTGGATCATTCCAAGGCTGGTTGGCAGCTTACACCCCGGTGCCCCCGGAAGCGACAGCGGCAACCCGGCCCTGAATGCTCAAAACGACCTTGACCTTGGAATGCGCATGGTTTTTTATCCGGCTGTTATTGGATGGACCTTATTGGGTGTATGGATAACCACTTTAAAAATACGTTTACAATTACTTAAAGATAAAACTTTGATAAATGAATAAGATATTATTACGTTTGGGGTTTTGTGTTTTGTGTTTTGTGTTGAGTGCAGTTTGTTTTGCCCAGAATACACAATCAGAAACGACAGATTTAATGCGCAGTAATGGCAAAATTTATGTAGTTGTAGCTGTTTGCCTTACCATTTTAATAGGTTTGTTCATTTATGTATTTTTATTGGATAGAAAAATAAGCAGGCTGGAGAAAGGGAGAGATTAATTGAACGTTGCTCAATAAATAATTAAAAGTACAAGAGTGCGACGCCAATAAAGTTCAAGGAAGATAAAATGCCCGGACCAAAAAAAATCTTGTACAGCCCATTAACGAATAACGATTAACTTTTTAAATAACGATTGCTAATATAAAACCAATTTTATGAGTGCTAACCAGCCATACAGCTTTTTCCAGAGTGTGGAAAGAAGCTTTGACAAAGCCGCCAAATTCACTAACTGGGATTTGGGAATTTTAGAACAGATTAAAGCCTGCAACAGTGTTTATCGTATGCGTTTTCCTATTAAAAGGGATGATGGAACGATTGAAGTTATTGAAGCTTACCGTGTGCAGCACAGCCACCACAAAGCGCCATGCAAAGGTGGTATTCGTTTTAGTGACGAAGTAAACCAGGATGAAGTAATGGCCCTTGCCAGCCTGATGACTTACAAGTGCGCTATTGTAAATGTGCCTTTTGGTGGAGGTAAAGGCGGTATAAAAATTAATCCAAAGAAATACAGTGAATACGAATTGGAAAAAATTACCCGCCGTTACACGTCAGAATTAGTTAAAAAGAATTTTATTGGGCCTGGTATTGATGTACCGGCTCCGGATTACGGAACAGGTTCAAGAGAAATGGCCTGGATAGTTGACACCTATGCTTCGTTAAAGCCAGGCGATATTGATGCTGCAGGTTGTGTCACCGGTAAGCCCGTAACACAAGGTGGCGTGCGTGGTCGTACAGAAGCTACCGGCCTGGGTGTTTTCTTCGGCATTCGTGAAGTGTGTAATATGCCTGATGTTATGCAAAAGCAAGGGCTTACTCTTGGTATTGAAGGAAAAACAGTAGTAGTACAGGGTATGGGTAATGTGGGCTTTTATTGTGCAAAATTTTTCCGTGAGCATGGGGCGAAAGTTATTTCAATTGCTGAGTACGAAGGGGCAATATTTAATGCAGATGGATTGAATGAAGAAGAAGTTTTTGCACATAGAAAAGCAACCGGTTCTATTTTAAATTTCCCGGGGTCAACCAACCTGGCAATTAATACAGATGCCCTGGAACTGGAGTGTGATATTTTAATTCCTGCTGCATTGGAAAATGTGATAAACGGGCAAAATGCTCCAAGGGTAAAAGCAAAAATAATCGGCGAAGCTGCCAACGGACCCTGCACACCTGAGGCAGATGAGATATTTACTCAAAATGGAATTTTATGTGTGCCTGATATGTACCTGAACGCCGGTGGTGTTACCGTAAGTTATTTTGAATGGTTAAAAAACTTAAGTCATGTACGTTATGGCCGTATGGAAAAACGTTTCAATGAGAATATGAATATGCAGATTATTAACCAGATTGAAGCCCTTACAGGCAAATTGGTTGATGAAACACAAAAAAAACAGATTGTTCACGGTGCTGATGAACAGGAACTGGTACACAGTGGCCTGGAAGAAACCATGATAACTGCTACGAGGGAAATTATGGAGATATGGAAAAGTAATCCGGATATACCCGACATGCGTACTGCAGCCTATGTGAGCGCCATCAACAAAGTTGCCATCAGTTACAGCGAACTGGGCATATTCCCATAAAATTTTTAGTTACTGATAAAGGTAAATCCCATTTCGCAAGCGGCGAAATGGGATTTTTATAATGCACGGATTTGTTGCGTGTTATACCAAAATGAATTTTATTTTAGGCCATTGTTGCCGTGCCGAAATCCACGCCAGGCTTTTGTTCGGCTGGTGTTAGTAACGTATCCCACCGTCTAAGTACATATTGTAATCAACATTTTGAGTTTTTAAGTTTGTTCTTTAAAAAAATATTTATGGAGCAGGAACAAACCAAACGCCCCCGCAGAACATCCCAGGAAATAAAAGTTTTACTTGCATCATTT
>JBBQLS010000096.1:0-13241 GCA_038328115.1 Chitinophagales bacterium | reverse complement strand
GGTACCGAACGTGCATAGTTATGCAGCAAACGATCCCAAATCGCATAGTCATTTATGCAAAAGACATCATGAATATAACCGGCCGTAAAGAACGTGCCGCTAGAAAGCTGATTGCCAAAATCAAAAAGAAAAATAAAAAGGAGAGAGGTACATTTCTAACAGTAAAAGAGTTTTGTCAATTTACCGGCTTCGACGAAGAAAGTGTAAATCAGTTCCTTCACTTCTAAAGTATCATAAAGCCCTGGTAAAAGCATGGGTATTGCCTGAAAGTAATTGAATTAATTACAAAAAATTTTAAATAAATTTTTGCTGAATAATTCTGCCTGAAATTGCTAAAAATAGTACTGATTTTATTAACTTTATGACAGTACTCTGGTACATTATTGTTCAAAGTTGATTGAAATATTGCCTTCGGTGACCAATTCGGTGACCTTTTCAAAAAAGGTACTCTAACATATTGATTTTAAGTGGCCGCCCGAGTCCCGTCCGGTCCGCTTAATTAAGATAAAAAGCCTTGTAAACTTTAAGTTTGCGAGGCTTTTTCCTTTTACTGCTAAAATAGCTGTCAAACTTTCTAAAGTTCTGGGTGTAGGCAACTTTTATAAAAAAATCTTATTGGTTAATAAAACCGTACATCTTTATAAAAAAAGCCATCAAAAAACATCATCTGCATATCAGTACAGCATTTATTGCCATAGTGTTTTTATTATCAACAACAGGATGTGCATTTAAATCGGTACATCGCAACAAACATATTGTTTATAACAGCAGTAATACCGGCAGTACAGCACAGGAATTAAATGTATTTGCTCCACAAAAAAAGAATAAACTAAAACCCGTTTATATTTTTGTGCATGGCGGAAACTGGAATTCGGGCAATAAAAAACTATATAGTTATTTTGGCAGCCGTATGGCACGTAAGGGTATTGTTACAGTGATACCTGACTATCCCAAAAGCCCCAAAGCGGGTTACAACGAAATGGCGGAAGATATTGCAGCGGCTGTAAAATGGGTGAGCAATAATATAACGGCTTATGGTGGCGACAGCAACCGTATATTTATTTCGGGACACTCTGCAGGAGGGCATTTGGCTGCATTGATGAGTATTAAACCTGATTATTTTAAAAAGGAAAAAATAGCCAATCCCATTAAAGGTATTATACTGATTGATGCTGCAGGGCTGGATATGTATAATTATCTTAAAGAAGAACATTTGCCTGAAGGTGATACTTACCTTACTACTTTCAGTAATGATTCGCTTACCTGGAAAGCGGCTTCGCCAATTTATTTTTTGCACAATGGTATGCCGCCCATGCTCATCTTCCAGGGAGGCAAAACCTATCCATCTATCAGCAGCAGTAATGAAAGGTTTACAGATTCCCTTAAAAACTATGATGTAAAATTCAGTTACCATATTCTGCCGGGTAAAAAGCATGTGCCGATGATAACGCAGTTTTTTAATCCGTATAATAAAAGATATAAGGAGATGGTTGCTTTTATGAAGGAGGGTAAATAATTTTTTCTTTTATTTTTTGCTTTACCAATCCTTCTGCTTGGCAATGGATAACTACCACCTGCCTACTTACCTTAACCTAATATGGAAAAAGTGGGAGATTTTGTTGTACAAAAACCCGAATGGAGAAATAATCAGCCTTGACCAACAAATACTGCCCGAAAAACATTTATTTTTGACTGGAATTAACTTAACAAAAATGAAAAAATATATTCTCTTCATTGCCGTGATATCTGTAATGGGAATTACAAATGTGTACGCACAAGGTTGTGTGGCCATCAGAAGTACCGGTGGAGCTTTTTGCGGTATGCAGAAAAAAGAGGCTGACTCTTCTAAATGGTCTCTAACGATGAATGGCCGTTATTTCAGATCTTTCAGGCATTTTATTGGTAAAGATGAACAAAAGCAACGGGTTGACCAGGGTACACAGGTAATTAATCACAGTTTTACAACTGACTTGTCTTTAACGTATAAACTAAAAAACAACTGGTCAATTTCTGCCAATATTCCTGTTGTAAATAACACCCGTTCGTCGTTGTACGAGCACGATGGGAAAAAACGCCATAGTACATCGTCATTTGGTATTGGTGATGCACGGATAAGTGTTGGTAAATGGCTGTTTAATGAACATAAGAAAGGAAATGTGCAGGTAGTACTTGGTTTAAAATTACCAACAGGCGATTACCGCTTTCAGGATTATTTTTATAAAAATGATTCAACAAAAGTGTTGGGACCGGTTGACCAATCAATACAGTTGGGAGATGGTGGTACAGGAATTACACTGGAGGTAAATGCTTATCATCACTTTACTAAAAAGCTTTCTGTTTATTCTGATTTTTATTACCTGCTTAATCCCCGTGAGCAAAATGGGGTTTCTACTGCAAGGGGCGGAGCTACATCTGCATCATCCATACAATATACCAGCGATGTAATGAGTGTGCCTGACCAATATATGGTAAGGGCAGGAGTCAACTACAAAGTGAAATCGTTTTTATTTTCTGCCGGCTTGCGTGATGAATGTTTGCCTGTTAAAGACCTGGCAGGCGGAAGCGACGGATTCAGAAGGCCAGGCTATATTATTTCTGTAGAACCAGGTGTTACTTATAGTTTTAAAAAAATATCGCTCTACAGCTTTTTACCATTTGCCATACAACGCAGCCGTACCCAAAGTGTACCGGATAAAATCCGTACAAACTTAACTGGTGTTTATGCACAAGGCGATGCTGCGTTTGCAGATTACGTTATAAATATTGGCGCAACACTAAATTTTTAAAAACAAAGGGTATGGTATTTTTCCTTTATAACATGTCGCTATATGAAAAATATTGCAATGCTATTTGCAATGTTTTCCATTTCTCAATCTGTTGGTGCAATTTCCGCTGTTGTTCTCTTCCTCGAGCCTAATGATTATTCAACCTTCCTGCTTTTGGCATGTTATTCGTTTATCTATTATTGAGAATAAACCGCAATGCTTCATACAATTAAAAAAAGTAAGAGTACGTATTAATAACTGTGGGTTTATTGCCTCAAAATGTGGGGGTTGATGATTTTATTGGACAGATAAAGTCCTGAATTGGTTAATGATAATATCAATATTATGGCAACAGATAATAAAAATGCTCAGAGCCGTGGCAGGCGTATAAAGATCTTATTATGGATGGTAGTTTTTTTTATGTTAATGTCGCATGTAACTATTGCCGCAGACAAAGACCAGTATTCCACTACAAAAACGGCTTTGGTAAAAAACCTTAAAACAGCCTATGATGGTAATGCATATCTACAGCAAATAGACCGTTTTTATTTTAAAACCTGCGATTCGCTGATCAAAAAGAAATTTAAAATAGATAATATCAAGGTAAAAGTTATCCTGTTAAGATTATTTGATGTGTCCAACGACAAGATCAGTTCATCTGATATTACGTTACTGGGAATTCCTGCCCTTAATAATAATTTTTTGCTAACCCTTAAAAACTTTAACAGCAAAACCTCCATAAATGATTTGTACATGCACATGAGTTTTTCGCAGGCAAAAATATTACAAACCGTGTTTGAGGGCCTTTCGGTTGGTGACAGTATAAAAAATATTAACGGCCTTCGGGAAATGTATGTGGAGCCTTATTTTATTTCCAGCAGGATAGAACTGGCGCAGTACCTGCCATACCAGGATACATTGCTTTACCTGCTGGCCAACGTTGCTCCGGAAATTTTAAACAAAAAGGTAAATGACAATAACGCTTTTTATACTTCACTGGTAGAGAAAAGCAACCGGGCCTCTGTTAAGGCGGTAGCACAGGTTAAGGCCGATACTTATTTTGATAACACATTACCTTTTAGCATGGCAATATTACAAAACAGGATTACGGCAGACGATATAAAAAAACTAACTCTGGTGCCCAAAGATTATTACCATGCTTTTGCACAGGAAATCGTCAGGCTTTATACCGATAAAGACCCGGAGGTAAATCATTTTTTAAATGAACCCATTGCCGAACTAAATGTAAAATTTGGTAATTATTATTTCATTAAGCAGATAAACGACCTGCACGAATCGCCCGACAATGTCCGATTTAAGGTACTGGAAGATTTACCGGCGCTGGATTTGTATTTTATTTTGCTGGCCGGTAATTACGATCTGGTGCAGGATGGCAGTAGCGCCCTCTATACAAGCAGCTTTTTGTATGTGTACAAAAAATTTTTAAAGGAAACTGAAAAAGACGGGTTGAATAAATTTTTTGATGATATTGGCTATTATCAGTTTAATTCATTTTTATCCAACGTTTCAGATTATGGTCTGGTAGATGACCTGGCAAACAACCTTAATGAAGACAAATTCTCGGAATTTTTGGGAAGGTATCTTGAAACCCTGCCTGGAAAAGAACTTTCCGATAATGAAATTATACTGAATGCCATGACTATGGCAGAAATACTTCATGAAATCAGAAATCATCCTGGTTTAAAAAGCAGCCTTATAGCCCGTATAGAAAAAATTGAGAAGGAGCCTGTTGTTCAGAATCATTTCCTGTATCAGCGTATGTACACTGTGCTTAAAGATATTCTGCAGGATAAATTTAAGTATGAAAGCGACCGTTCCTATGATGTGTTGCGGATAAAGCGTATGCAAACTAAGAGCCCCATTGTGCAGGCCTGTTTTTACTATGATGATGAAGATGCTGTTTCCTCTTTCAACAACAGTAATGCTACCTACGACAGCAAGATGTGGGAGAAGAAGGATATGGGCAATTATATTGTCTTTACATCTAAAACCGGCAATAGCATGAAGGTGTTTATGAATAAGCCCAATACAAAAGAAGGTTCAGATTCAGCCCAGAATAAAATGTTGCAGGATATAAAGCAAAGCGGTTATACGGTTACTTCTTACATTCATCGAGGCCATAGTTATCACCTGCCGGAGAGCATGAAAAAATTCACGTCGTCGGCTCAGTTTGTTTTCCTGGGTTCCTGCGGTGGATATAAGCAGGTGTTAAAAGTATTTCAGTTAAATCCTGATGTTAATATTATTGCCACCCGTAGTGTAGGCTCAAAGCAGATCAACGATCCTTTATTAGAGCGTATCAATTCAGATATCGTTAATGGCAAGGATATTAACTGGGATACGCTTTGGGCAGAATTTGACAAAAAATTCCAGTCGAAAATGACCAAAGATCTGTTTGTTGCTTACATGCCTCCCAATAAATATATCGGCATCAAATTTATGCGTAAGGTGCTTAATTATTAATACTGAAAGGCGAATTATCTTTAAGAATATTGGGCATGCCTTTGGCTGACTTTAATACCTGTTTCTGTTAACGCGACCTGTATTCTTACAGCAATTTTAATATTGGTGGCTATACAATAAAAGAAATTCATCACTTCTCAATATCTTCACAAAAAAAACCGAATCATGAGTTTGCGTACACAATTGCAGGGCACGGGTGCTGCTATCATTACTCCCTTTAAAGCAAGCATGGAAGTTGATTTTGATGCTTTGGGAAAACTGATAGACTTTATTATTGCAGATGGGGTGGAATACATAGTTACGCTGGGTACAACCGGCGAAACACCTACGCTTGATACCGAAGAGCAATTTGATATCATCCATTACACGTTGGAAAAAGTTCATAACAAAGTGCCGGTGGTGGTAGGTATTGGTGGCAACAACACCAAAGAAGTGATGGAGAACCTGCAAAGTTATCCGTTGGAAAAAGTTGCAGCAGTTTTATGCGCCAGTCCTTATTATAACAAACCCTCGCAGGAAGGCATTTTTCAGCATTACAAAAACCTGGCAAGTGCAAGTCCTAAACCGGTATTGCTTTATAATGTACCAGGCAGAACAGGAAGCAACATCAGCGCAGAAACAACTTTGCGCCTGGCAAACGAAGTTGAAAATATTGCAGGCATTAAAGAAGCCAGTGGCAACATGGTACAGTGCATGCATATACTGCGTAACAGGCCCGATGATTTTTTGGTTGTTAGTGGTGATGATCATGTTACACTCCCTTTGATAGCCTGCGGTATGGATGGAGTGATCAGTGTTGCAGCCAATTGTTTTCCCAAAGATTTTTCGGAGATGGTGAGGCTTTGTTTAAAAGATGATTTTGCTGCAGCAAGACCCCTGCATTATAAATGTCTGGAAGGAAATGATTTGCTGTTTGCAGAGAATAATCCTGCCGGTGTAAAAGCATTTTTGTATGAATTGGGCATTATCGAAAATGTGTTGAGGCTGCCGTTGGTGCCGCTGAGCAGCAACATTCATCAAAAAGTAAAAGCGTATTTAAATAAGTAAGATGAAATATTTTTTGTGCTTCGCTATTTCATTGTTTGGCTTTATTGCCGGCAAAGCACAATTTACTGTTCGTTTTAAACTGGGTAAATATCCGCTGCAACATGCGCAGGATAGTATTTTTATTGCCGGTAATTTTAACGACTGGAATCCACACAACACTTCATACGTTTTATCGCAGGGAGATGAAAATATACTTTCATTGTACACGAAATTACCTGCCGGCGAATATGAATTTAAATGCACCAGGGGCAGCTGGAAAAAAGTAGAATGCCAGGATCGTGGATATGAAATTGAAAACCACGAATTTGAAATTGTAAGCGATACCACTATTGAAATAAATATTGAAGCCTGGAAAGATGATTTTAGCGGCATCACCCGCAGGCATACTGCCGGCAAACAGGTGCATATAATGGATACGGCTTTTTATATACCTCAATTAAACCGGTCACGCCGTATCTGGCTTTATTTGCCCGAAGGTTATGCTGCTTCCAAAAAACATTTCCCGGTTTTGTATATGCAGGATGGGCAGAATATTTTTGATGCTGCCACGGCTGCCTTTGGCGAATGGGGTGTTGATGAATGCCTGGATAGTTTAATCAGGTCGGGCAAACCAGCCTGTATTGTGGTGGGCGTTGATAATGGGCCGCAGCGGCTGAATGAATACAATCCGTACGATTTTCAGAATTTTGGAAAAGGTGAAGCAGATCAATACCTGGCATTTATAACAGAAACCCTGAAACCCTTTATAGATAAGCAATACCGCACGTTGCCAAATAAAGAAAATACGCTGATTGCAGGAAGTTCCATGGGAGCTTTGTTTGCTTACTATGCCATGTTAAAGCAACCGGATGTTTTTGGGAAGGCCGGTATTTTCTCGCCATCTTTCTGGACTGCACCCGCAATCAAATCCTTAACCGATTCCCTGGCACCAAAAAATAATGGCAAATTTTTCTTTTACATCGGAGGACGTGAAGGAAAGTCCTATGTGACGGATATGCAGGAGATAGAGGAATTGTTGGGAGAAAAATCTGCCGCCCAGATATATTCTGTTACAGATGCTAAAGGCAAACACAATGAAAAAGCATGGCGTAAATGGTTTCCTGAATTTTATTGCTGGATAATGGCCGAAGGGTTTAACTATGTAATAAAAACAGAACAATAATTATATGCTGTAACAGGTGCCCTGTATAGCAAGTTCGGTATTCTGGAATACTTCAACTGTTTCATTTAAAAATTCCTCAAGCGCTTCATATTTAGAAGAAAAATGTCCGATCAATAATTTTTTTACGTTGGCTTTTTTGGCAATGGTACCTGCCTGCACGGTAGTGCTGTGAAATCTGGCTGCGGCCCGTTCGTGGAGGTCCTTCAGATAAGTAGTTTCATGATAAAGCATATCAACATCTTTCACTTTTTCTGCCAGGCTTTCATCAAAAATAGTGTCGGCACAATAGGCGTAACTCTTTCCCACGGCTGCTTCTGTTGTTACTTCTTCATTGGGTACAATGGTTCCTTTTTTGGTAATATAGTCTTCGCCACGCTGCAGATTTTCATAAAATGCTGCCGGTATTTCATAAATCTTTGCCCTTTCTGCATCCAGCTTTCTGGGATTTTTTTTCTGCCTGAACAAAAAACCCCAACACTCAATCCGGTGTTTTACTTTAAAACATTCAACGGTCATTTTATTGCCATCAAGAATCAATCCTTCGTTTTGTAAAGGATGGAAATGCAGGTTAAAACAAAGATGTGTGGATGCAAAATTTAATTGCAGATTTATTAACTGCTCCAGTTCTGGCGGCGCATGTAAATGCAGGTCTTGTTTACGGTTAAGCAGGCTCATACTGGTGAGTAAACCAATCAGGCCAAAATAATGATCGCCATGTAAATGCGAAATGAAAATGTGATTTAATTTGCTGCGTTTAATTTTATACTTGGTCAGTTGCATCTGCGTTCCTTCGCCGCAATCAATCAAATAACTCTCATCCATAGTTTGTAAAACCTGGGCAGTAGGGTTCCTGTCAAAAGCCGGTATTGCAGAGTTGTTACCAAGTATAGTTATTGCAAACAAATTATTTGAGTTTTGAGTTATGGGTTATGGGTTATGGGTTCTGGGTTATGCATTCGGGTGGTAAAAGAGTTAATTTATCTAAAGACTGCAAAATTTATTGAAGTGCTGCTCAACCCCAAACTAAAACACTAAACTCAAATCGCATCTTATTCGCCTCCCAGTAGTTCACGTTCAATCTCTTCCATCTGCACCATATCCCATGCCTCGCTTTCTGATGGAGTAACATTCATAAATTGTAAAAGATCTTTTTGTTCCAATAATTGTACCACATCTTTTTGCAGGTCGCAAATTACAAAAGAGCAATTGTTTTCGTAAAACTGTCGTTGAATCTTCGCAATGTTATCTGCCATGGGTTCGTCAACAGTTTGTACCGCATCCATTTTTAAAATAACATGCGGTATGTCTTTTTGCAGGTGTGCAAGCAACAATTTGTTAAGTTCATCTGTCATATTAACAGGTAAATGCGCTTCTTCCGGCGTAATAACAGTAAATCTTTCTTTGGTATCTATTTTGACATTCATAAAAAACATTCAGGTTTATATAAGTCGTTTTTTGTAAAGTAAAGTAAATTTTGTTATCCTGAAACCAAACAATAAAAAAGTTGTTTAATGGTTATCAGTATGTTAACAGGGTTTACAGCATCTGTTTTAATCAGTAACTTCAACAGGGGTTCATTTTTTAAACATATTAACATTTACACATTCAGGCCAACCATATCTTTGAAATAATCGTTATTATTGTACAAGCTAAATTCAATACAAAATGGATAATAATTTTTCAGCACAGGTAAAAGAGATCATCTCCTACAGCAGAGAGGAGGCATTAAGATTGGGAAACGACTTTATTGGAACGGAGCATTTAGTATTGGGTTTAATCCGCGATGGTGAAAATACAGCCATTAAAATATTAAGATCACTCAATATTGACCTTTCCGAACTTCGTAAAGAAATTGAGATTGCCGTTAAAGACAAAACGGGGAAAAACATTGCAAATATCAATTCTCTCCCCCTTACCAAGCAGGCCGAAAAGGTAATACGCATAACGGTGCTGGAAGCCAAGGCTCAAAAAAGTGCATTGGTGGAAAGTGAGCACCTGATGCTTTCTATCTTAAAAAATAAAGAAAACATTGCCACGCAAATTTTAAACCAGTTTGATGTGGATTACGATGTGTTTAAAAACGAACTTGGGTTTGTTACCAGTAACCCGCCATCTGCTGAGTTCAATGATGAAGGCGAAGATGATTTTGATGAAGAAAGAAAACAATACGGCGGACAAAAAGCGCAACGCCCCGGTGCGGCCAATCAACCCAAAACAAAAACGCCGGTACTGGATAATTTTGGCAGGGATATTACCCGACTGGCCGAGAATGGTTCTTTAGATCCGATCGTTGGCAGAGAAATTGAAATTGAAAGGGTATCGCAGATATTATCACGCCGCAAAAAAAATAATCCGATTTTAATTGGTGAACCAGGTGTGGGTAAAACCGCTATAGTAGAAGGTTTGGCGCTAAGGATTGTGCAGCGTAAAGTATCCCGTGTGTTGTTTGATAAAAGAGTGGTAAGTCTTGATTTGGCAGCATTGGTTGCTGGTACAAAATACCGTGGCCAGTTTGAAGAAAGGATGAAAGCCATTATGAACGAGCTTGAAAAAAACCGTGACGTAATTTTATTTATTGATGAGATTCATACCATTGTTGGTGCAGGTGGGGCCAGTGGATCGCTGGATGCTTCCAATATTTTTAAGCCGGCTTTGGCCCGTGGAGAATTGCAATGTATAGGTGCATCAACTTTAGATGAATACCGTATGCATATTGAAAAAGATGGCGCATTGGATCGTCGTTTTCAAAAAGTTTTGGTTGAGCAGCCGTCGGTTCCCGAAACTATTGAAATACTCAACAACATAAAAAGTAAATACGAAGATTATCACAATGTAACCTACAGCCAGGAAGCGATTGAGGCCTGCGTAAAACTGAGCGACCGTTACATGACAGACCGATTGTTGCCCGACAAAGCGATTGATGTACTGGATGAAGTAGGAGCAAGAAAGCACATTAAAAATATTAATGTACCGGAAGATATTATTGAGCTGGAGAAAAAGATAGAAGACATTAAGCTGGAGAAAAACAAAGTGGTTAAAAGCCAGCGTTTTGAAGAGGCGGCTTCTTTACGGGATACCGAGAAACGATTGCAGGAAGAACTGGAAGCAGCAAAAAATGCCTGGGAAGAAGAAAGCAAACACAAACGTTACCCTATAGAGGAAGAAGATATTGCTGAAGTGGTGCACATGATGACGGGCATACCGGTGAAAAGGATGGTGCAGGCCGAGACTGATAAACTGCGCCGCATGGCCACTGATCTTCAGGGAGCTGTAGTGGGGCAGAATGATGCTATTTCAAAAGTGGTAAAAGCCATACAGCGTAACAGGGTAGGGTTGAAAGATCCTAAAAAGCCCATTGGTACGTTTATATTCCTTGGTCCGACGGGTGTTGGTAAAACTGAACTTGCCCGTTCACTTGCCAGGCATATGTTTGATAGTGATGATTCGCTAATACGTATAGATATGAGCGAATACATGGAAAAATTCACCGTAAGCCGTTTAATTGGCGCTCCTCCGGGCTATGTTGGGTACGAAGAAGGTGGACAGCTTACAGAAAAAGTTCGCCGTAAGCCATACTGTGTAATTCTTTTGGATGAGATTGAAAAGGCACATCCGGATATTTACAATATCTTATTACAGGTACTTGATGAGGGGCAATTAACCGATGGCATGGGCCGCAAGATTGATTTTAAAAATACCATGATCATTATGACATCAAATATTGGTGCCAGGCAGTTAAAAGATTTTGGAGATGGCGTAGGTTTTGCAACAGCCAACCGTATGGAGAATGTTGATGAAAATAACAAAGCCGTTATTGAAAAAGCATTAAAACGCACCTTCAGCCCCGAATTTTTAAACCGTATTGATGATGTGGTGGTGTTTAATTCGTTGAGTAAAGAAAATATTTTTGAGATCATTGATATTGTAATGCAGGGTGTTATCAAACGCTTAACCAACCTTGGTCTGGCTATGGAACTTACGCCAGAGGCAAAAAGTTTTATTGCTGATAAAGGCTACGATGCTCAGTTTGGTGCCAGGCCGCTGCACAGGGCCATTCAAAAATACCTGGAAGATCCGTTAGCAGAAGAGATATTGAATATGAACATAAAAAACGGAGATGTAATGGTGGCAGAAATGGATGAAACAGGAGAGAAGATACGATTTGTGTTGAAGAAAGAGGAGAAGAAAAAAGAGAAAAAATCGGAGGCTTGATTTCCTGTCTGATAAATTGATTTTACGAAAGGGTTGTACTGCAGGTGCAGCCCTTTTTATTTTTATTATTGCCATGTTTTGTTCACTTTTGCAGTGATGAAAAATATCATTATCACCATTGATGGCTGGTCCTCCTGCGGAAAAAGCACATTGGCAAAGCAGTTGGCGAAAGCACTCGGATTTATATACATAGATAGCGGTGCCATGTACCGGGCCATTACCCTTTACTTTTTGCGTAACCATATTAACTGGCTTGATACAGAGCAGGTAAATGCTGCACTGGCAGATATAACGCTTGCTTTTAAATTCAACGATAAAACAGAACAGTCCGAAATTTATTTAAACGAAGAAAATGTTGAGTATGTTATCAGAGACCTGGTGATTGCTGAAAAAGTGAGTGATGTGGCAGCCATTAAAGAAGTTAGAACTTTTGCTGTTGCCCAGCAGCAAAAAATGGGCGAAGGGAAAGGGATAGTTATGGATGGCCGTGATATTGGCACTACAGTTTTTCCCGATGCCGAACTTAAATTTTTTATGACTGCTGATATAGCTGTACGGGTGGAAAGACGGTATATGGAAATGTTTGGAAAGAATCCCAATGTATCCATTGAAGATGTGAAAGCCAACCTTGAAATGCGTGACTACATTGATTCTAACAGAGAAATAAGTCCATTGAGAAAAGCAGAAGATGCTATAGAACTGGATAACACATCTTTAAGTATAAAGCAGCAACTGGAGATGGCATTACAACTCGCCAACGAAAAAATCAATTGATTAGTATGTTGTAAATAAAAAAAAAGCTAAAAAAATTTGGTTTATTTAAAATTAGTTCTATTTTTGTTTAACCTTTACCATTTAACCACATATCCCATCTATAGGATTCACATCCTGTCATAAAGACCGACCTATTTTTTAATATTCCTGAATTTCCACCCCACTCCCAAAGGAACATGTTATGCTTTTACAAGTGTGCTTTGCTTGTTAGTAATTAATTTATTAAACATGTTATTGAAATTTATGAAAAAAACATCTACACTCACCGGTGTAACTTTTAAAAAGTTCCTGGTATTCTTCCTGACAATTTTAAGCTTTTCATTCAGCCAGACTGTGTTAGGACATTCTGTTGACAGTTATAGCGGCACTTGTGCTTCAGGACCACAATACAAGGTGACTGCTGTAGTTTCAAATGTAAACAATACGTCTAACTACCGTTGGCAATGGAAGAACTCTTCCAATGTATGGGTATGTTTTGTTAATGGTGCAAATACCATTAATGGAACTTCTTATAATGTAAGTGGTGCCGTTTATAATTTAACAACTACTCCGGGGCCAATCATTTTTACCAACCCAAACAGTGGCTTACAAGGGCTGCAGATCCGTATGGTAATTTCTGATGGTAATGGAGTTAATCCATGTACTTTACCAGCCGGTAATACCTGGACAAGTACAAACCCTTTTGTAATTGATGTTAACGGTACACCGTGTGGTTCCAACGGCTCAATAGGTGACAGGGTTTGGTTAGATGCAAACGGAAATGGATTACAGGATGCTAGCGAAACCGGAGGTATTAC
>JBBQLS010000095.1:0-13438 GCA_038328115.1 Chitinophagales bacterium | reverse complement strand
ACATCCGGCGTTAAGGGTAAGATTGTGACTTATCGCCACAGCACTACTAAGTGAAACACCCGACGGATTATTAATAATAAGATTGTCTATCGCTAAAAGAAAAGCTCCGTCAAGGATTGTTGGCCCGGTTACCTTTAGTGTTGATCCTACGGTAAGGCCGTTAATCGAACCACTACCCATTACAACATTGCCGCCAGGCAAATCAAGCGTAAAGCCCTGTAATTTTAAATTGCCTGCTGTAAGTGTCAATAAGCCCGGTACCGAACGGTTACCGGCTAAATTATGATCGTTGTTGTTGATAGTTACATTTTGCGGAACACCCAAACCTGCAGTGCTGCCTGCCCCCCACTCTATACCGATTGCCGGTACAGTAGTATTACTGAACTGCAACGTTGATGAGCCGCCATAAGTTGGCGCAGTGCCGGCAATGCTGCCATCCACACCCGAAACAGTTTTCATTACCAGGGTACCGTTTACTGTTAGTGTACCGTTATTGGTAAAGGCTGCGCCAAGTTCCAATGATGCCGGGCATGCATTTACTGTTACAGAACCTGTATTTGTTAATGCTGATGAAACGGTAACACTATGCGCTATCACCACAGTTGCACCGGCTGTTGGTACATTGCCACCAACCCAGGTAGCGCCTGTATTCCAGTCTCCGTTTTGGGTTGAGGTAAATGGAACCGCAATAGTTGAAGAAACAAGAGCTGTTGAATAATTATATGCAAGATCTCTGTGAATAACTGCATACTTATATGAAGTTCCAGATACAACACTATTATCTGAATAAGTAGTAGCACCTGAAGAAACAGTTGTACTTAAAACTGTCCAATCTGTACTTACCGTATTTGGCCCACTTGCACCTCCAGCAGTTGAATAAACACCTTGATTATTCATTACCGGAGTAACTGCAGATAAATTAGTCGTTCTTAAAATAATTGTGTTTTGAATTCCAGTTCCGGCATCTGTTCCATTTGTCCAACTAAAACCAACAGAAGTTGATGATATAGCTCCATTAGTGAATGTTGAAGCGGTCGTTGGTTTTGTTAAGTCAGCGGTTGCACTGCTAGAAGTATACATGATTACATCATCCCAATAAACAGTAGAGAGCCTGAAACACTTCGAGTATTAACTCTACCACTAAAAGTTTGAGTAGAGCCAGATATGTTTTGAATATCATAAGTAAGTTGAGTTAACGTTGTGCCAATAGTTGCGATAGCCGTACTACCTGCTACTGCGTTCAGACTTCCACCACAAGATGCCCGTGCATTTGCATTACTTCCGATAGCCCAACCTATCACATGAGCATAATTGTTATTCGGAATATTAATTGTTGAAACATTTGTATGTGGAACATTTGATGCACTCGAAGTTGTATGAGCTAATGCATTTACACCTGTTCTTGCATTAGTTGTTCCAGCAGCCCCTGAAGTCGTCCAATCAGTCGCTGCACTTATTGTTGCTTCAAAGCCACCATTTGTAGGTGTCTGCCCCCAACTCTTCTCTCCCACCGCAAGGGATAAAAACACAAAAACCCCTAACAGGAGTTTTTTAAATAAGCGTACACTATTGTTTACAGTGGTTGCATTTGCTGCAGTACAGTTAATTAATTTCATAAGCTTGTTTGTGTTGCTGGTAATAGAAGCGTTGGTAAGTTGCATGGTCTTGTAATTATGGTAAACTATTAATTTTGGGTAAACATATTTTTTATAAAAAAACCGGCTGTTGCTGTAAACACAAAAACCCCCGGAAGGAGATTAGTATATACGGCATGGCCGGCATGATTGTTGGAATTATAAACAGGTATGTAGTTTGCCTGCGTTCGGTTGCTATGTGCAAACAGAATTGCATTGATGAACTTCATACAGTTGGGTTTAGCGTTATTATTAAGGTAACCTTCTTTATAAAAAATATTCAAATGGTAATTTTAAAATGTTTTCCCGCCTTCTCCCGGCCACACCGCTTTTTTTTGCGAAAAAACTGCCTGCAAAATAAAAACCCCGCAAGGCATTTATTTTACCCGAAAAACTGACTTATATACCGACACAAAAAAACTGAAACACAGTCAGTAGTACTATTAATTAAATAAAAGTTTTTAAGAGAAAAACTCCTCTTTTTTGGTGTTGCAGTAGTTATAGGTATTTGAAATGACCTGATTTTTTCTGTAGCAACACCTGAGGGGGTGGGGGGTGGTTAATAAACAGTAATTAACGATGCCGCTACATCAAACCAAATCATTCAAGCAGTAATAATACGCTAATAATTACAAGTAACAAAAAAAAATTAACTGTTTTTTTATTTTACTGTTATTAAACCCTGCCTATTGAGGTAATACACTCATCGCTAACCGTATTTAATACGGCTGAAACTGCCTATTGGCCTGCATTTGGCTGTTAATACCGGCAAACTGCCTGGTAATATTATTATTTTTGCAGGTTAAAAGTCAATTGTCAGGCTTTTCGCCTTACCGGCAAATTATTTTTTTTAACGGTAAGCCCGTAAGCCGTTCGTAAGTTTATCATCGTAGTTTTTCTGAAACAGTTTCCACTTTGTACCTGTGCAAATGGTTGAGCAAAATTTCCGTCTTCCCGACTTACCGGCATTTTTTTTAGCCGGAAAGACGGTAAGACGTTTGTACGTTTATCATCGTAGTTTTTCTGAAACAGTTTCCACTTTGTACCTGTGCAAATGATTGAGCAAATTTTCCGTCTTCCCGACTTACCGGCATTTTTTTTTAGCCGGAAAGACGGTAAGAGGTTTGTAAGTTTATCAACCGGAGCAGATCATAGAATTTAAATGAAAAATGTAACCATTTCAAAAAAATAAAAGTGCAACTGTTACAAAAAATAAAATAAAAAAATAGTTACAAAAAAAATGTAAAAATAGTGCCAGGAAATTTGTAACAATTTCAAAAAAAATAAAAGTGTAACTGTTACAAAAAATAAAATAAAAAATAGTTACAAAAAAATACGTTTTGGTTGGCAGAAATCCGAATGTAATTGTAGAAGCCAATGCAATCTCTGCCTCTAAAAAAATTAATAAAAAAGAGAACCTCCCTTCGGCTGCTCTTTCTTATTGCATATATCTTTTCCAACATCTGCCATTTATATTAAAATTATTTTATTAAATTCATATCAGCTTTAAACAGGCTGTTAATTCGTGCATGCAGTTACCAAGGTATAAATATAAAACCAACAGTGCTTTTCTGGATTACGAGTTTATAAGCCAGGGGCCAAAAGGCAGTATAAAAAAGGTAATACGTTTTACACAAATCAAATCTGGTGTCTTTAATCTGGGGTTTGGCGATCTTGATGAACAAACCGGTGAAATAAGCGATACCATTGTTACAAATAATAATGACAGCCGCATTGTGTTGGCTACCGTTGCCGCAACAGTTAATGATTTTACTTTACATTATCCAAAAGCAATAATTATCGCACAAGGAAGTACACGTTCAAGAACAAGGCTTTACAGGATGGGCATCACGAATCACTGGAATAACATCAGCATAGATTTTGAGGTATATGGGCTAAAAGATCACAATTGGGAACTTTTTCAGCAGCGCCGGGATTATGACGCTTTTTTGATTCACAGAAAATAATTTGTAATTTTGAACCATGGCTTCAAAAGCAAAACATAAAAACAGTTTAAAAACTAAACAAACTTTTGCTGTAATTGATAACAATGTTGGCAATTACGAAAAGCATCCTTTTTTTATAAAAAAGGCCAATGCTGCCAAAGCATTGTTGAATTCGGTTGGTTTACCTAAACAATTGGCAAAAGCAAAGTAAGCTCACTTTAAAATACTTTAAAAGGCATTAATTTAAATTGGAGCTTTTTTTATGCCCGCCGGGAAATTCCTTTGCCACAGAGGCACGGAAACACCGAAGAGTACATGCTCAATTCTGTGCTTCAGTGCCTCAGTGGCAAAAAACATGGTCAGACGGGACGTCAGACCATGCACCAAAAATCTTTTCCGCCAATGGCGATACCCTTTTTATAACTTTAGGTTTCCCAAAAAATAATTCTTGATTCTTTATTCCTAAATAGCCGGTAAGGCGTTTACTGTTAAGTTGCGGCTCCCCGATCATCAGATATTTCTCTTGGATTTTTCAGATAAATGTAATCACTTTGTAGTCATAACTATTTTCATATATGGACATATCTGTAATTTCTATAGGAAACTCAAAAGGTATTCGTTTAACAAAGACTTTAATTGAAAAGTATAACATAAAGGACAGCCTGGAACTTGTTCTTGAAAAGAGTTACATCATTCTAAAACCAAAGACTTCTCCACGTAAAGGATGGGAGAAATCTTTTAAGAAGATGCACGAAAACGGGGATGACAAACTTTTAATGCTTGATGTTTTTGAAGACGAAAACTTTAACGAATGGAAGTAACACAATATCCGGTTGTGCTTGTAAATTTAGACCCCACAATTGGAAGTGAAATGAAAAAGACACGGCCGTGTGTGATTATTTCACCAAATGAAATGAATAAATATCTTCAGACAATTATCATTGCCCCTGTAACAGGTAGTTCAAAATCTTACCCGACCAGGGTAATCTTAAAAAACAGTAAAGTAAAAGGCTGGATTGTACTTGATCAGATCAGAACAACCGACAGGCAGCGGGTGATAAAAGCACTTGCTGTTTTAACAGAAAAAGAAATACTGAATGTCAAGTCTGTTATCAGGGAAATATTTGTAGATTAAAATTAAGCCTCCGCCCCCGTTCGCAGAAAACGAAATGCTTCTGTATTTCTGTACTAAGTTTATCAAAATATCTGTGGCAAATCTTTTCCGCCAAAGGCGGCAAAACATTTCTAATTTTATCATCGGCTATTTTTTGCAAACTGTATTTATGCCATTGCAAATTTCTGTGCTTCTGTACTGAGCTTGCCGAAGTATCTGTGGCAAATCTTTTCCGCCAAAGGCGGCAAAACATTCCTAAGTTTATCATCGGCTATTTTTTGCAAACTGTATTTATGGCATTGCAGGTTTCTGTGCTTCTGTACTGAGCTTGCCGAAGTATCTGTGGCAAATCCTTTCCGCCAAAGGCGGCAAAACATTCCTAAGTTTATCATCAGCTATTTTTTGCAAACTGTATTTGTGCCATTGCAGGTTTCTGTGCTTCTGTACTGAGCTTCCCGAAGTATCTGTGGCAAATCTTTTCCGCCAAAGGCGGAAACCCGTTTCTAAGTTCATCATCGTACGTTTAACTGCAACAAAAACACAAAGGAAAATGCGTAGCTTTTTTCTACTTCGTGGCTTCGTGGCAAATCCTTTTCCCAGCCAAGCTGATAAAAAAAATCTTATTATAATTTGCAACCTGTTCCGATTTTTCCTATCGTGTGGACACAAATACAATAGGAACACGGATGACACAGATTAGATGGATTTATATGATTTTATAATTGGTTAACTTTTTTACTAACCCAATAAACGGCTTTTAAAATTAAATAAACACAGGATGATCCTGCTTTGCAGGATGTTGGATCACCAAAGCAATCCAGATTTTTCTGCAACGCAGAAAAAAATCTGTGCTGAGCATGTCGAAGCATTATCTGACAAATCCGTGTCATCCGTGTTCCGATTTTTCACATCGAAGATGTGTCCACACGATAGGATAGCTATCGGGAGTAAATACCGGTTAAACTAATTACAAAATACAACCCGTATTACTTAACTTTGAGATAAACTTTCTAAAATGGTTACTAATACTTTTACGGCAACTATACACAAAGAAGAGGAGTTGTACGTTGCTTCCTGTATAGAAGTAGGTACAGTAAGTCAGGGAGGCAGTATTGAGGAAGCACTTGCAAACCTCAAAGAGGCAACTGAATTATACCTTGATGAGTTCCCTGCTAGGGAGATGTCTTCTACATTTTTAACAACGTTTACCACAACGGCCTATGCCTAAATTACCGAGAGTTTCAGGCCCACAACTTATAAAACTGCTGGAGTTATTTGGCTTTATAAAAGTAAGGCAAAAGGGAAGCCATATAGTTCTCAAAAGAAAAACAGCAGATGGTGAAGTTGGAACGGTAGTTCCAAATCATAAAGAGCTTGCTGATGGAACATTGCGGGGTATCTTAAAACAGGCTAAAATAACCGCAGAAGAATTTCTTGAAAAATATCAAAGCTGATTTTTCTTTTCAAACGAGTCCCACCCAAAGCCCTGTACCTGGCCGTGGGACTCGTCGTGCTACGGAGCCGATAATTCCCGTCTTACCCGCAAATTATTTTGTTTAGCCTGTAAGGCGTTTGTAAATTGAACATGGTTTGTTTTGTTTCTTCGCCAGGTTTCTGTGCTTCCGTGCTGAGCTTGCCGGAGTATCTGTGGCAAATTTTTTCCGCCAAGGGCAAAACCACTTTTTTTATTTCCAGAAGACAAATCCTTTATCCGCTTCTGTCTTTTATAGGCAGCCTGGCTGTTTAAATAATATTTGCCCGCAGATATCGCAAACTACGCAGATGTATTTTCTGCGACATCAGCGATATCTGCGGGATATTTTTTTCCGAGCTTCCGTGGCAATAAACTGTCTTTGCCGAAAGCAAAAAAAAGAATGATGGATTTATAAAAAAGATTTCCCATTCTTCATTCAACATTCCTTTGCCTGCGTTCGTAGCAAAGGCAATGTTCTGTTTCGTATCCTAACCGGGGCAGATCATAAAATCTAAATAAAAAAATGAGAAATGTAACAATTTCAGGAAAAAAAGGTGCAACAGTTACAAAGAAATAAAATAAAAAACAGTGACAGGAAATCTGTAACAATTTCAAAAAAATAAAAGTGTAACTGTTACAAAAAATAAAATAAAAAATAGTTACAAAAAAATTGCAAAAAAATAATGATAAGAAAAGTAAAAAGAATAACCAGTTCGCTGCAACGTTTCTCCGGCACCTGGGAGCATAAAAAAAGAACAACCTTCCGGTCATTCCTTTTTCACAACTTTATCGTCCTGATTAACCATTAACCATTGATCATTAACTATTAACCATTGCCCATTAACCATTGCCCACTCATTTCATAACTTTATCGTCCTGATTCCCAATTCTTATCTCTCTGCTTATCCAATATTTATTAATGTTTTGGGAAGTTCAACCTGTAATTTCACTTTTGCTTTCAATGCAGTAAAAACTCTCATCAGCGTGTCGATGGTTGCATTGCTTGCATCACTTTCAAGCCTTGAAATCTGTGCTTTCTGTACGCCAATTAATTTCCCTAATGCTTCCTGTGTTAATTGTCTTTCCTGGCGGGTTTGTTTAATTGCTTTTCCAATTAAATCCATTTGCAGTTCATACTCAAATTTATCCCGGCCGGGAGTACCGGCTTTACCAATTAACTGGTCCTGCACTTCATCTAATGTGTACTTTTTCATCTCTTTTTCTTTTTTAATTTTTCTGACTCTGCAAAATATTTAGCTCTTATTTGTTTTGCCTTTTGAATTTCTTTACCAGCAACATCGCTTCTTTTTTTAATAACCCCATGGGTTGAAACCACCAATGTTTCCGCTGAATCTTTTTTATCCCAAAATGCCAGTAGCCGGTATTGAAAACCCTGGTACAATGTTCTAAATTCCCATATTTCGTCTTTCAGTTTCTTTAATAATTCCGGATTTTGTTCAGTTTGTGATTTACGTATATTGAAAAGGATTTTTTCATAATGCTTTTTATCAAGGCTTTTAAAAATTTAAACGCTTCCTCTAAAAATAAAATCTCAAAAAGTTTATCCATTACTTTCAATATGCTTTATCAATACAAAGATAGAAATGTTTCATTAAATGTAAACCTGATTTTAAACCCCACTGGCGCAGGCATACATTTACTGGCATTTACTGGCGCAGATATGCAGGGCGGTAAACGAGCGACGGCTTATCTGTGCCCACAATTACTCTTACAAAATAAAACAGTCAAATCTTACACTTTAAATGGTTTTACTTGGCACAGATACGCCAGCGCACAGAGCCATGCTGCATATCTGCGCCAGTACCGTTTATCATTTTTTTGTTTATCCAGGTTTCTGTATTTCCGTACAGAGCTTGACGAAGTATCTGCGGCAAATCTTTTCCGTCTTACCGTACTGAACTTGTCGAAGTATCTACAGCAATTTTTTTTAGCCGGAAAGACGGTAAGACGTTTGTAAGTTTATCATCGGCTATTTTTTGCAAATTGTATTTGTGCCATTGCAGGTTTCTGTGCTTCAGTGCCTCTGTGGCAGATCTTTTCCGCCTTTGGCGGCAAAACATTTCTAAGTTTATCATCGCAGGTTTACCTGCAACAAAGGTTGAAAAACAATTTTTTACAAAATTGAATTAGCCACTAAGGCACGAAGACTCAAAGGAAAATGCGTAGCATTCTTCTACTTCGTGTCTTTGTGCCTTCGTGGGAAATCCTTTCCGCCAAAGGCGGCAAAACATTCCTAAGTTTATCATCCGCTATTTTTTGCAAACTGTATTTGTGCCATTGCAGGTTTCTGTGTTTCCGTACTGAGCTTGCCGAAGTATCTGTGGCAAATCTTTTCCGCCAAAGGCGGAATTTTCCGTCTTACCGACTTACCGGTAAGTTATTTTTTTAGCCGGTAAGGCGGAAAGGCGTTTGTAAGTTTATCATCGTAGTTTTTCTGAAACAGTTTCCACTTTGCACCTGTACAAATGGTTGAGCAAATTTTCCGTCTTCCCGACTTACCGGCATTTTTTTTAGCCGGAAAGACGGTAAGACGTTTGTAAGTTTATCATCGGCTATTTTTTGCAAACTGTATTTGTGCCATTGCAGGTTTCTGTGCTTCAGTGCCTCTGTGGCAGATCTTTTCCGCCTTTGGCGGAAAGGCGTTTGAAAGTTTATCATTGTCTCCGGTTACCATACCCGCCATTTAAAAATGAAAATAAAATGTAACGAAATAGAAAAGATAAAATCTGTGACAATTTCAAAAAAATAAAAAGTGTAATTGTCACAAAAAAATAAAATAAAAAAAAGTCACAAAAAAAAATCATAAAAAATGAAAAGAAAAGTGTGACAATTTTTAAAAAATAAAGGTAAAAACAAAGTGCTCCATAGAACAGCGAGTCCCACGGCCATGCACAAATCTTTGGTGGAGACCTCGACAAAAAAAAAGAACAACCTTCCTATCATTCCTTTTTTTATTGCCCATTGCCCACTGCCCATTGCCCACTGCCCACTGCCTATTGCCCACTGCCCACTGCCCACTGCCCATTGCCCATTGCCCACTGCCCACTGCCCATTGCCCACTGCCTATTGCCCACTGCCCACTGCCCATTGCCTATTTTTTTTCATTCATTTTCCGGGTTGCTTCATTAAACAAACCTGTTAAATAAACATCATCAGCAATATTCAGTTTCTTTAACGTTTTAATACAGGCTTCATAATTGTTTACCATAAAATAATTAACGGCCAGATTTTTTAAAACAATATCGTAATAGGGTGCAAACTGTAAAGCCTTTTCATAACAGGCCACCGCTTTATCGTACTGTTTAAGATCGGTATAAATGGTGCCCATGGTACTCCAGATATTGGCATTGTAGGGGTTATAGCTTTTGGCAATATTAATTTCTGCAAGTGCCCTGTCGTATTGCTTCAGCTCTTTTAAGGCAATGCTGCTTTTAAGTTGTAAAACGATGCCTGTCTCCGGCCCCATGGTAATAAAATCACTTTTACCTGCTTCCGCTTCATTAAGCATCTCCGGGTAATTATTAATATTTTCAAATGCTTTGGCCCGGTTCAGGTGTACTTCATAATTATACTTTTTGTAACCAATAAAAAGGTTGAAAATTAATATGGCTGCCATTAAAAAAATCATCGTTTTATTAACTGGTTTTTTTTCAGAATCAGCTATGCCGGTAATACTTTTATAAGGACCCAATATCATTCCCCCCATCAGCATACTATAAAGTGTATGCTCTATTCTTTCCGTTGGAAAGCTGAACATACCGTCGCTGGCAAACGCTGCCAGGCCGCATAGCATCAGTATATTCAGTATCCGCTGATCTTCTGACCGGGGTTTATAAATAACTTTAAAAGCAACAATTACAATTAATACCCACATGCCAAAATATAAGATGGCACCGGGTATTCCCGTTTCGCCGGCAACCAGCAGGTAAATATTATGTGGCCTGTCCGGGGCTACGTCGCCGTGCGCCCATGCAAGTCCGTCAGTACCATAGGCAGGGATATTTATTTTCCAGTTTCCGGGTCCTGCCCCTGTTATTGGCTTGTCTTTGATCAGCCTTATTGTTTTACTCCATATCTTAAATCGTTCCTGGGCACTCTCAATACCTTCAGTATTTTCTTCTGCGTTTTGCGAAAGGCTTATTGTTCTTTCTGTCACGGATTGTTTCATGCGTCCTTCGGTATCTGTTGCCAGAACAATAAAGACAGTGGCTGTTATACATGCTACTGCCGCCATGAAACCAATGATCCATTTTTTTCTGTTTTTGGGAGAAAAAATCAACACCAGGATTAGCGAAAAAATTAAGAAAACAGCAGCAGCGATCCATGCCGACCTGGTTTGCGAAAGCAGCAGGGAAATGATGATACCAATAAACGCTGAAACCGCAATTATTTTCCAAAACTTAGCTGCTTTATAAAATACATAAATAACAAATGGCAGCATCAACGCCTGTGCCGATCCAAATAGATTCCGGTTACTCATTAAACCATAAGGCTTTGTGGTACCTGGCAATTCTGCGAAAGCCACATCGTAATATTGTAAAATGCCCACGAAACTCTGTACCAGAGCAACCAATACCAGGGCCTTACACAATTTTACTATTTGTGATTCTTCTTTTGCAATGGCCGTCATTACAAAAAACAACAGGATAATATTCAGCAGGTGGCGGCTTACTTCATAATATCCTTCCCGGTAATTAATTGCAGAAAACATGCTTACCACACTCCAAAGGGCAAACGCAATTCCCGCCACAAAAACCGATTTTAGTAAAAAGGGTTTTGGTACCTTAAATGGTATTTTACCGATCACCATAAAATACAACAGCATGCATAGCAGTATGCCGCTCAAAAAATTATACCGTATGGTAATATTATCTAAAAGTTTTTCGGAATACAGCACAGGAATTAATATTACTGACAGTATCAGCCAGTTGCTGATACTGCTTAGCAGGCCGGGTTTGGCAATTTCGGGTACATTTTTTTTGGGAGATTTAAATTCAGGTTGCGTTGGGGTATTTACAGCTGATTGCCGGTGTTTCTTTTTTGACATGAATTTGATTTATTAACGGGTGAATAGCCTGCTGTCATTTACTGCACTACCAAATATAGTAATTTGAATCTTATATTTATAATCAGGCAACGGAGGTTACAAAAAACGTAATTAAAAAAATAAAAAGTGCCAATTAAAAAAAATAAAAAGTGTAACAGTTAAAAAAATAAAATAAAAAAAGACGGTACAAAAAAAATTATACACTCCGGTTTGGCTCACAAATCGAAATGCCATGGATAGCAGGTGCATTTGACCGGTAATGAATGTTTCTGCTGCCGCTCCATTTCTTATTTAGTTTTATTGCCTATTGCCCACTGCCCTTTGCCCTTTGCCCCTTGCCCACTGCCCTTTGCCCTTTGCCCACTGCCCTTTGCCCACTGCCCACTGCCCACTGCCCACTGCCCTTTGCCTATTGCTTATTGCCCACTGCCCTTTGCCTATTGCTTATTGCCCACTGCCCTTTGCCCTTTGCCCACTGCCCTTTGCCCTTTGCCCTTTGCCCACTGCCCACTGCCCAATTCCTCATTCCAAAAAGCTGTAAAAATAAAATCAACATCCTGTTGCAGCAAAAAATTACTATTTTGTAGCATGAAATTTCAGCGATCATCTCTGCGCCTGCCTGTACTGAACAGTAGTTTTTTATTGAAACTGGTTTGCGCCTGCTGGCTGGTTACCAAGCTTATCTGTTATAAATTATGGCTGGCCGGCAGGTTTTTTCCGTTAGTGCCCGTGCACGATGCCCTGCAGCAGGTGCCACCCATCATGCACAGCCTCCTTTTTGCTGTATCACTCGGGTGCATGCTGCTTGTGTGGATATTTCCCAACCGGAAGGTTGCCGTTATCCTGTTGCTGAGCGAACTGCTTTCCTGCATGCTGGACCAAAACCGCTGGCAGCCCTGGGAGTACCAGTTTATATGCATGCTGGGAGCCTTTGTATTTATAACCGATGAAAAAAAACGGGTGCAGGCATGGCAAATCATTATGGTGGGTATTTATTTTTTCAGCGGGCTCAGTAAATGCAGCAGTTATTTCATTCACAACGTGTGGGATTATCTTTTTTTAAGGGAACTGGCCGGGATACATAATGCAGGCCGCTGGCTGCTGCGGGCAGGCTATGCGCTGCCCCTGCTTGAAATGCTGGCTGCTGCTGCCCTCTGTTTTAAACCCACCCGCAAAGCAGCCGTATGGTTTTTATGTGCCATGCACCTGCTTAACCTGCTGGTCTTTGGCCCCGCCGGCATAAATATTAATGCCGTAATATGGCCCTGGAATGTATTGATGCCCTTCCTGTTGATTGGTCTTTTTTATAACTCATCGCTGCATCTTTTTGAAAGACCAGCCTTAAAACCGGTATATACCATGCTGATGTTGCTGGCCTGGTGGATGCTGCCCTGGTTGCAACTGGCCGGGCTTTGGGACAGATACCTTTCGGGGGTGCTGTATAGTGGCCGCAATGAACAGCTTTTTATCTGTACAAACGACCTGGGTGCCAGTTACAGGCTTGCCAATTGTATAACCATTGCGGGTAAAGGGATGGATTGTAATACGGCCATTTCAACGTATAAATGGGGCATGCAGGAAATGAATACAGCCCCCTACCCCGAGACCAGGGTATTTAAGGCCATTGCAGCAAGCTGGAATAAAACCTATCCCAAGGCAATAAACCACTTCTACCTGTTCCGGGGTGGTTTTGTTTCCGAAACAAAACCCTTATTTCCGGATAAATAATGCCGGATGCAAAGATTTTGAGAATTAGTAAAAAGTATATAATACCGGTTGTACTTTGTAGATAGGCCAACCGGTATTTACCAAAAGCTTACGCTCAAAGCCATTGCACATAATACCAATGTGACTTTGTAATCAGTCCTATCGGTATTTACCAAAAGCCAGCCGCACATGAACCTGGCTTGAATTTCAGCCTGGCTACATTCGCCTAAAATGAAATTCAGTTTGGTATAATTTCACCCAACGCATATTGGCCTATTATGAAATTATATTTGGTATTCTATGCTACCGATTGGCAAAGCCCAACGATTTTAAGATGATACCAGTGCACCAGCCCTTCGCCCTTCCAGAGCCTCCGGCACTAAAGGAGCAGGACCGTGCAGGGTAAACCTGTCTGCTGCAGGCAGGCACCGGTTGCATGAACTGCAAAATCTGGGCTCAATGGTATAGACCGCCACTTTCACAAACAAAAAACTT